>DATDDC010000326.1:0-13791 GCA_036523995.1 Anaeromyxobacter sp. | reverse complement strand
TGACCTTCCTCCGCGGGGCGGGGCCGGCTCCACCGCCCGACGCCTCGCCGGACGCTCGGGCGGGTGCCCCTCGGGCGCGGCGCGAGGGCGCGGGTGCCGCGTCGACATGCTTTCGCATCCGTGCTTTGTTCTCCCGAGCATGTTCCAGGCGAAGCAGGAGTCGCCGTTCCCCGCGCTGGCCGCCGCCTGGTCCGGCCCGGAGCGGCCGTCGGCCGAGACGGCCGCCTCGACGCGAGAGGTGCTCCGCGCGGTGCGGCCCGAGGACCTCGTCGAGGCCGGCCCGCTCGGGGCGGCCCTGCTCGCCCGGCTCGCCGACCCCGAGGCCCGGGCGGCCGCCCGCCGCTCCCTGTTCGCCCTCCTCGACGGGGTGCGCCGCCGCTCCTTCACGACCCGGCTCGACCCGGCGCTCGTGGACCCGTGGCTCGCCCTCGTCCTCCGCATCGTGCGCGAGGCGGATTACACCCTGGGTGACCTCCTCCGCTCGCGCGAGGAGACGGATCCCCGCACCGTCGCGCTGCGGGTCCTGGGCCCCGACGCCTGCGAGGTCACCGTCGCCGACCTCTCGCGGCGGACGCGCGCCATCGCCCGCGGCCTCCTCGCCCTCGTGGAGGGCGATCCGGGCGCCCAGGTGGCCATCCTCTCCGAGAACTGCCTCGAGGCGGCGCTGTGCGATCTCGCCTGCCTCACGAACGGCATCGTCGACTTCCCGCTCCCGGCGAACGCCACGCCCGATCAGGTGGTCTTCATGCTGCGCCACTCGGGCGCGCGCGTGCTGCTCGCCTCCGACGAGGAGCAGGTCGCGAAGGTGCTCCCCTCCCTGGCCGGCCTGCCGGACCTGCGCGACGTGGTGGTGTTCTCGAGGAAGGCGGCGGAGCGGAACGGCCTGCTCTCGCTGGATCAGATGGTGAGCCAGGGCGCCGACTTCGACGACGCCGAGCGCGCCGGGCGGGCGGAACGCGTCCGGGCCGGCGACCTCGCCACCGTGATGTACACCTCGGGCACCACCGGGAAGCCGAAGGGCATCGTCTTCACGCACGAGAACATCGTGACGAAGCGCTTCGCCCGCGCCTTCGCCCTCCCCACCGTGAACGAGGGCGACGTCTTCCTCTGCTACCTGCCGCTCTACCACACGTTCGGCAGATGGCTCGAGCTCACGGGCTCCCTGTTCTGGGGCGCGACCTACGTCTTCGCGCGCTCCACCGCGCAGGCGTCGCTGCTCGAGGACTTCAAGCGCGTGAAGCCCACCGCGTTCATCTCCGTCCCGAAGAAGTGGATGGAGCTGAACGAGGCCGCGGTGTGGGAGGCCGGCTCGGACGATCCCGGCGAGATCGTCCCGCACGTGCGCGCCGCCACGGGCGGGAAGCTCCGCTACGGGCTCTCGGCGGCGGGCTACCTCGACGTGGGCGTCTTCCGCGCCTTCCAGGCCGCCGGGGTCGAGCTCTGCTCCGGCTACGGCATGACCGAGGCCACGGGCGGCATCACCATGACGCCGCCCGGCGAGTACGTCGACGACTCCGTGGGGAAGCCGCTCCCCGGCATCGAGTGCCGCCGCGCCGAGGACGGCGAGCTCCTCATCCGCGGGCCCTACGTCTCCCCCGGCTACTTCAAGCCGGGCGCGCTGGAGAAGGGCCTCGACGCCGAGGGCTGGTTCGCGACCGGCGACCTCGTCTCCATCGATCCTTCCGGCCACTTCCGCATCACCGGCCGCAAGAAGGAGATCTACAAGAACCGCCAGGGCCAGACCATCGCCCCGCAGCGCGTGGAGAACCTGTTCCGCGACTTCGAGGCCGTGGCCCAGGCCTTCGTGGTGGGTGATCACCGCGAGTACAACACGCTCCTCGTCTGGCCGAACCAGGCCTCGGCCGCGGTCGCCGGGAAGAGCCCGGAGCAGGTGCGCGAGCTCGTCTCCTCGCTCGTGGCGAGCGCGAACCGCTTCCTCGCGCCCTTCGAGCGCGTCGTGGCGTTCCAGCTCCTCCCGCGCGCGCTCGACCTGGAGCACGGGGAGCTCACGCACAAGCACACCTTCAAGCGCGAGGTGGTGGAGGAGAACTGGGGCCCGCTCATCGAGCGGATGTACGAGCAGAAGCACCTCGCCCTCCAGGTCGACGGCGCGTTCCTGCGCATCCCGAACTGGGTGCTGCGAGAGATCGGCCTGCTCCAGCACGAGATCGCGCTCGACGGCGGCGTGCTCCGCGCGGGCGCGCGGGCCATGCCGGTCGGGCGGGTGCCCGAGGCGGCGGGCGCCGTGCGGGTCGGCGATCTCGCCTATGCCGCCGAGGGCGCGGTGATCGACCTCGGCGCGCTCCTCTCCCGGCCCGCCCTCTGGCTCGGGAACGAGGCCCTGCGGGCCTTCCTGGGCGAGGAGGCCTTCGTGTCCCTCGCCTCGCGGCGGCGCCGCGGCCCGACCGACCTGCGCCTCGACGCGCGCTGGTGGCCGGCGCCCGCGCCGGAGCAGGTACCGAAGCTCCTCGAGACCATCGATCGCGGCGAGCCGACCATCCACACCCTCCACGCCGCCGCCGAGCTGCTCCGCGCGGAGCGCCCCGAGGCGCGCCGCGCCATCGGCCACCTCTACGCCGGCCTCACCTCCGGGCAGCGCGAGCAGGCCGCGCTCTGCCGCGCCCTCCTGCGCCGCGCCGCCGACGCGCCCGACGAGGACGTCCGCAAGCGCGCCTTCCGCGAGCTCCTCCCCGAGGAGCAGCCCTCGGACACCATCGAGACCCTGCGGCTCTTCCTCGACCGCCTGGGGCCGCTGGCGCTCCGGGACCAGGACCTCGCCGACCTGGGCGAGCGCGGCCTGGGCGACGCGCAGCTCCAGGTCATCCTCGGGCACCTCGCCTCCGACCGGGCCAACGCCGCGCCGGCCGACGCCTCGGACCGGCGCCTGCTCGTCGGCTGCATGCGCCTCGCCACCGCGACCGCCATCGCGCACCCCGTCCACTTCGCGCCGACGCGCGTCCCCCTCGCCCGCCTCACGCTCCACGACGACTCGGAGATCGCGGCGCGCGCCGGCGAGGAGCTGGACCGCCTCCGCCGCGGCTTCTCCAACTGGATCGGGCCGAACCTGCGGCTCGCCATCGATCCCCAGACCGGCGCCGAGTACGGCTGGAAGGACGTCCTCGCCTTCGACGACAACGTCCCGCCGGCGGCGGCCCACCACCTGCTCCAGGCCCTCGAGGACACGACCCTCGTGCGGGCGTCGGTGTTCCTGCTCGGGCGCGGCGTTCTCCTCTCCCTCGCGGACGTCCCGCCGGCCGGCGCCTCCGTGTCGCTCCTCGGGCGGCAGCACGGGAAGAGCGTCTACCGGCTCTCCATCCACACCCGCGGGAACGAGGTCTTCGACGTCGCCATCAACGTCGCGGACGACATGAACTTCGCGGAGCTCCGGCAGGAGGTGTCGTGGCTCCTCGCCGCGGGCGCGCCGCCGCCGCTGGTCGAGCAGTTCGGCGGCTACTTCGCCGAGTGGGGCATCTTCACCGAGGAGTTCATCCCCGGCGACACCGTGGAGAAGCAGGTGGCGCGCCTCGTCCGCCAGGGCGAGACGAAGCGCCTGCGCCTGCTGTGGCCGTTCCTCGTCTGGACCGCGCTCGAGGGGCACGTCCGCTTCTGGGACCGCACCGGACGGCGGCAGGCGCTGCGGCTCCCCTCCCCCGCCGCGTTCATCGTGCCTTCGCACGACTACCACGCCGGCGCGCGGCTCGTGTCCATCTCGGACCGGTCGCCCTGCGCCTCGCTGGACGAGCTGCTGGATCGCTTCCAGCGGGCCTTCGTGGCGAGCGTGGAGGGCTCGCGCCCGGACCTGGTGGGCGAGATCGACGACGCCATCGTCCTCTCCGCCGTCATCGAGGCGCTCGGGCCCGAGCGCGGCACGACGCTCCTCTCCGCCGCGGCGCACGAGTCGCACCGCGCCGTCGCCATCGAGACGTTCCTGCAGCGAGTGCGCGAGCAGGGCTTCACGCCCCAGCGCGTCTTCTTCGCGGCGCGGCGCTATGCGCGCTGGCTCGAGGTGAACCCGGCCGCCACCGTCGAGGCGCAAGGCAAGATGCTCGGCGAGCTGTGGGGCACCTACCGGCTCTCGGAGCTCGAGACGCAGTGGCCGGACACGCGGGTGCGCTTCTTCCGCCAGACGGTCTTCGGCCGGGCCCGGCCGGACCTCGGCGCCGCGCTGGAGCGGCTCATGGCGCGCGCCCGGTCGCTGCCGCCCGGCGGGCTCGACGTGGAGGAGCAGGTCGCCGCCATGCGCGGCGCGGTGCGGCCCACCGCCGAGGAGGACTACTTCCTCGCGCGCATGACCTACCCGTACCTCGAGCCCAGCGACGAGGTGTCGCTCATCTCCATGCCCTCGGGCGGCCACTACGTGACGGAGGTGGTGGTCTCCCTCTCCGACGCGGAGGGGAGTCGCTTCACGGTGCGTGGACCCGTCTCGCCCCGCGAGGTGGCGCGGCTGCTGCATCTCTTCCACGACTCGAACCTGTACGTGACCTTCACGGGCGAGCACGAGTTCCTCATCGCGCTCGACGCCCGCGAGACGCCCATGGGCGGCCTCTTCTACCGGCAGCTCGGGCGGGAGCGCATGCACATGGAGAAGGTGGTGATCGGCCGCAAGTACCGCGGCAAGGGCATCGCGGACGGCCTCATGCGCGAGTTCTTCCGGCGCCTGGCCGCGCGCGGCATCCGCCGGGTCGAGACCGGCTACTTCCAGCCCGATATCCTCGCCCGCTTCGGCTTCCGCACCGACCCCACCTCCGGCGGTCTCGTCTGCACGTTCGGCCCCGACGGCGTCCCGAGCTGACCATGTCCAACTCGACCTGGAAGCTCATCGACGTGACGCTCCGCGAGGGCGAGCAGTTCGCCAAGGCGAACTTCCGGACCGAGGACAAGCTCGAGATCGCGCGGGCGCTCGACACCTTCGGCGTGGAGTACATCGAGGTCACCTCTCCGGCCGCCTCGCCCCAGTCGGCGCGCGACGCCACGCAGATCGTGAAGCTCGGCCTGGGGGCGCGGGTCATCACCCACTCCCGCTGCGTCCTCGACGACGTCCGCGCGGCCCTCGAGACGGGCGTGAGGGGCATCGGCCTCCTCTTCGCCACGAGCCGCATCCTGCGCGAGTCGTCGCACGGGAAGTCCATCCAGCAGATCCTCGACACCATGGGGCCGCCCATCGAGTACGCGCTCTCGCAGGGCGTCGAGGTCCGCTTCTCCGCGGAGGACGCCTTCCGCTCGGAGGTCCAGGACCTCCTCACCGTCTACCACGCCGCCGAGAAGCTGGGCGTGCACCGCATCGGCATCGCCGACACGGTGGGCATCGCCACGCCGCGGCAGGTGTACGCCCTCTTCCGCGAGGTGCGCCGCGCCGTGAAGTGCGACCTCGGCTTCCACTGCCACGACGACACCGGCTGCGCCATCGCGAACGCCTTCGAGGCCATCTCCGCCGGAGCCACCCACGTGGACGTCTCCGTCCTCGGCATCGGCGAGCGCGTCGGCATCACGTCGCTGGGCGGGCTCGTGGCGCGGATGTTCTCGCTCGAGCCCCAGGCCGTGGCGGAGCGCTACCGCCTGGGCCAGCTCAAGGAGCTGGAGCGGCTCGTGGCGCGCGTCACCGGGGTGGAGATCCCGTTCAACAACCCCGTGACCGGCGAGACGGCCTACTCGCACAAGGCCGGCATGCACCTCAAGTCGATGATGGCGAACCCGGGCTCCTACGAGATCATCCCGCCGGAGGCGTTCGGCCTGACCCGGCGGCTCATCCTGGGGAGCCGCCTCACCGGCCGGCACGCCATCGCCTACCGGGCCCGGGAGATGGGCATCACCTTCGGCGAGTCGGAGCTCAAGGCCATCACCCGCCGCATCAAGGAGCTCGCGGACAAGGGCGAGCTCTCCGAGGAGCAGATCGACGCGGTGCTGCGGGAGTGGGTCACGGCCTGAGCGCGGGGCGACCGCGGCCCTGACCTCGACCCCGACTGCGGCCGCGAGCCCGACTGCGGCCCCGACCGCGACCTCGACCTCGACCGCGACCCCGACCGCGACCCCGACCCCGACCCCGACCTCGACCCCGACCTCGACCGCGACCCCGACCGCGACCGCGACCGCCACCGCGGCGCCCCGCCGCGCTACACTGCCGCGCTCTCATGCTGAAGAGCCGGCTCCTCATCCTCGCCGCCGCACTCCTCTGGTCCACCGCCGGTGCCGCCATCAAGAGCGTCGGCCTCGGCCCCTGGCAGGTCGCCGGCGGGCGGGCCCTCGTGGCCGGGCTCTTCCTCGCAGCCGCGGTCCGCGAGGCGCGCGCGCGCCCGAGCCTCCTCGCCCTCGCCGTCTCCGTCGCCTACGCCTTCACGACGGTGTTCTTCGTCCTCGCCACGAAGCTCACCACCGCGGCGAACGCCATCTTCATCCAGGACACCGCGCCGCTCTGGGTCCTCTTCCTCTCGCCCTGGCTCCTGCGCGAGAGGCCGACGCGAGGCGAGCTCCTCGCGGTCCCCATCTACGGGGCCGGGCTCGGGCTCTTCTTCCTCGACGAGCTCACGAGCGGCCAGGTCCTCGGGAACGTCGTCGCCGCGCTCTCCGGCGTGTCGTTCGCGCTCTCCATCGTGGGCCTGAGGCGCCTGCGGGAGAGCGGTCCCTCGGCGCTCGTCTGGGGAAACGTCCTCGCCGCGGCGGCCACCCTGCCCCTGTGGGCGTCGGGGCCCGCCCCCACGCGGCTCGACCTCGCCCTCGTCGTGTACCTCGGGATCTTCCAGCTCGGCGTCTCGTATCTCGCCTTCACGCGCGGCGTGGCGGGGACGCCCGCCATCGAGGCCTCGCTCCTCGTCCTGCTCGAGCCGGTGCTGAACCCGATCTGGACGTTCCTCGTGGCCGGCGAGCGGCCCGGCCCCTGGGCCATCGCCGGCGGAGCGGTGGTGCTCGCCGCGACGGCCTGGCGGACCGTTGCACCGGTGGTGACACCGCGGCTCGGGTGAGGGACCCCCGGCCCGTCCCTATCCCCGCGCCCGCTGCTTCTGCCGCGATTCCGGCTGCAGGAACTCCGCGATCTCGTCCTTGCGCGCAAGCGTGTCCGCGTAGCCGAGGTCCATGAGGCGGTTCACGTAGACGGGCTCGAAGGCGAGATAGCTGAGGAGGTCCTCCCCGGCGGCGCCGGTGGCGCCGATGCCCTTGAGGAGATAGCGCAGCGTCGAGGGAAAGCGGCGGTACTGATCCTCCGCCATCGCGCCGAGGTCCTGCGAGGGCCTGAGGACGAGCGCGGGGATGGGGCGCACGTCGAGCTCTCCGTTCCGGAGCCGTTCGCGCGGGATGAGCGCGAGCGTGCGGTTCACGCGGTCGAGCCGCTCGAGGTCCGAGTCGAGCGAGTCGAGGAACACGGCGTTCAGCAGGACGCCCGCGATCTCGGACATGGGCATCGCCGCCGTCTTGGCGCGCGCCTCGCGGTCGGCGGTCTCGGACGGCGGGCGGAGCCAGCGCTGGCTCACCGCCACGATGCGGTCGGCGCCGAGGTGGATGGCCGGGCTCATGGGGTAGTGCATTCGCACGCAGCCGTCGCCGTAGAACGAGCCGTCGAGGGGAACGGGCGGGAAGAACACCGGGATGGCCGCCGAGGCCATGATGTGATCGAGGGTGAGGCGGGAGCGGACGCCGATGCGCGTGGATCGGGTCCACGGCTTGATGTCCGCTGAGCCCTCGAAGAACGTGACGCCGGACCCCGTGTGGTAGTTCGTGGCGGAGACCGCGATGCCGCGGAGCCGGCCGGCGCGCAGGTGCCTGCGCATGCGGCCGATGGGGATCCCGGAGGCGACGAGCTCGCGCAGCGGCGTCGGGTCGAGCAGGTAGTTGATGCCGCTCTTCCCGAGGAGGCCGCCGAACGACAGATCGCGGATCCAGTGGCCGCCGATGGCGGCGAGGCGGAGCGCCCCGGTCCGGTAGATCCGGTCGGGCGTGAGCTCCGACCAGGTGGAGCGCAGCCGCTCGGCGGAGCGGGCGAAGTCCTCCGCCCCCGTCGCGAGGGCGATCCCGTTGATCGCGCCCGCGCTGATCCCGGCCACGACGTCGAACGGCAGCGGGCCGCGCCCCATGATCTCGGCGAGCGCGCGGATGGCCCCGACCTGGTAGGCCGCCCTCGCTCCGCCGCCCGTCAGGACGAGACCGACGTGGCTCACCATTTAGAGCGTAGCGCTTTTGCCGCGGCGCGGCATCCCACCTTCGCTCAACGGAGGGCCTTGAGCGCTGCCTTCACGTCCGGGACGGCGAGGTAAAGGTTCACCTTCTGGGCGCTTTTTGCCGTGCCGACGTAGGCGTACTGGATGTTGATGCCGGACCGCCCGAGGCGCTCGGCGACGGCGCCCAACGCCCCGGGCTGGTCGGGGACCGTCACCTCCACGACCTCGTCCTCGGTCGTCTTCCAGCCGTGCGACGCGAAGATCTTCCGCGCCGCGGCGGGGCGATCGACGACGAGCCGCACGAAGCCCTTTCCGTCCAGCACCGCGGCCATGAACGCGCGGATGCTGACGCCGTTCTCCCCCAGTGAATCCGCGACCTGGCCCAGCATGCCCGGGCGGTCGTCCACCCAGGCGGAGATCTGCTTCGCCCTCGCCATACGGAACCTCCCCGTCGGACGGTGAAAAGCCGAGAAGCTCCGATTCCCATAACGGCCCGCAGCCGGCGAGGCCCGGCCGGCTAGCCCGAAAGTGGCTGCGCGAACGGAAAGAGCCCGAAGGCGCCGCCCGTGTGGAAGAGCACCACGCGCCGCGAGGGGAGGCGCCCCTCGCGCGCGAGCGTCGCGACGCCGAGCATGGCCTTGCCCGTGTAGACGGGATCGAGGAGGACGCCGTCCGCCCTCGCCGCCCGCCGGATGAGCGCGAGGCCCTCGGCCGTCGCCTGGGCGTAGCCCGGCCCGATGAACCCTCCGTCGACGGCGATCTCCGCCTCCGGCACCGCGGGGATGGCGGGCCAGCGGCGGCGCGCCTCCGCGCAGAGCGCCGCGATGGTCCGGACGAAGTACGCCGCGTCGTTGCAGACCGCGAAGCCGAGCGGCCTCGCGCCGCTCCACGCCGCGAGCCGCACGCCCATCTCGATCCCGGCGCCCGTTCCGCCCGATCCGGCGGCGTAGGCGATCGCGACCGGCCCCTCCCTCCAGCTCCCGGGAAGCTGGTCTCGCAGCTCGGACACGGCGAGCGCGTATCCGAGGCTCCCGAGCGCGCTCGAGCCGCCCTCGGGGATGACGTAGGGCCGCCTCCCCGCGGCACGCAGCTCCTCGGCGATCGAGGCCATCACCTCCGCGCGGCGGGCGTACCCCTGGTGCGAGACGAAGCGGAGCTCGGCCCCGGCGAGCGCGTCGAGGAGCGAGTTCGCCTCCAGGGACGGCGGCCGCGACGGGTCCGGGACGCGCAGCACCACCACCGACGAGAGCCCCCGCTTCGCCGCCGCGAAGGCCGTCGCCCTGCAGTGGTTCGACTGGATCCCGCCGCAGGTGACGAGGGTGTCCGCTCCCTCCGCCTCGGCCTCGGCGACGAGCAGCTCGAGCTTCCTCGCCTTGTTGCCGGAGAGCTCGAGGCCCGTGAGGTCGTCGCGCTTGTAGAGGAGCTCGATGCCCAGCTCGGCCCCGAGCCGGGGAGACGGCTCCAGGGGCGTGGGCAGCCGGGCCAGGGGGACTCGCGCGGGGAAGTTCACGAAAGGAGAATGCATCCGGGGGCTCTCCTGCGGGGGCCGAAGGTAGCACCGGCGCCGGAGAGGGAGGGAATCCCCTTGCCTCCGCGGTGACCGGGCGTTCCCACGCGCCGCTCGTTCGCCGGGAGATATGCGCCTGGCCCGGCCCTCGCATGGCCCCGCGTGACCTCGTCCGCCCGGCGGGCGAGCGTCCGGAGGGGACATGGCTCGAGCGGGTTGGGCACTCGTGCTCGCGGCGTTCGCCGCGGCCTGCAGCGTCGGCTGCGGGAGCAAGTCGAAGAGCTCGCAGGGGCAGGTGGAGGAGCCACCTCGGAAGAAGCCGGGGATCACCTTCGGCACGCCCGGCCCCTGGCCGGTCCAGAACGCGATCTACGGCGCCTCCGACGGGATCCAGGAGTCCCCCGTCGTGGCGGTCACCACCGACGAGGCCGAGAACCGCTGGGTGGCGACGCCCCGCGCCCTGTACGTCCTCAGGCCGGGCGACAAGGCGTTCAAGCGCTACGACGAGCTGGACGGCCTCCACCTCGGCGAGATCACCGGCCGCACGCCGGGACCCATCGGCTGGGCGAAGTACTGCGACATGAAGCCCGTCGACGGCGGCGCGCCGTGCTCGGGCGAGGTCGTCTGGGGCGGCGCGAACGCCGCCGGGATCCTGAGCCTCGTGGGCGGCGCGCCCGGCGAGGTGTTCGTCGGCTACAGCGGCACGCACGCCGGCTACGACTCGAGCGAGCCCGCTCCCATCTGCTTCGACGACAAGAACGGCGAGGGCGGGTTCGACTGGTGCGACCCGCAGCGGCACAGCGGCAAGGTCGACTGGGTGAAGCTGAACGCGGACGGCACCCTCTCGGTCGTCCGCTTCGACTTCCTCTCGAACAACCACGGCCGGAAGTACTGGCACGACCGCATCGTGAACCGGCTCGCCTACGACCACTTCGCACACCCGGGGACGCTCTACGCCGGAACGGAGCACGGCGTCACCCACATCTCACCGGCCAGGTGGACCCCCTTCACCGGCGTCGACTTCGACGGCTGGATCAACACGTGGTTCGGCGATCACCTGCACGCGCTCGTCTGCTTCCACGCACCGTGCAATCCCGCCGTCTCCACCGGACAGAGGACCGGCGGCTGGCAGGGCCTCGCCATCGACGCCGACGGACAGCTCTGGCACGCCGGGTTCTTCTCCGCGGGCCGCATCTCGTGGGATCCCGATCCCCTGAAGTGGATGGAGCGCGGGGGTGCCGCCTTCACCGCCGGCTTCGGCGATCCCTATCCGACCGCCCCGAACAGCGAGGGCTACGAGGGCGAGCCCGTGTTCAAGGTCGCGCAGGAGGGCGACTTCGTGCAGCTCTCCGGCGTCGCGGTCTGCCCGGACGGCAAGGTCTGGTTCTCGTCGCTCGGCCCGCAGAACGGCACCACGCACACGGTGGCCCGCTGGACGGGCCACCACTTCGACACCTGGGACGCGACGAGCCTGGGCCTCGGCGACGACGCGGTCCAGGACATCGCCTGCCTGGCCGACGGCCGCGTGGTCCTCGCCGGGGCGACCTCGGGCCTCGTGCTCTACGATCCCGCCGCGAACACGTCGAAGGCGATCCGCGCCGGCCAGGGCATCCCGAGCAACCACGTCATCCGGCTCGAGGTGGACCGGATGACGGATCCTCCTGCGCTCCACGTCGCCACGGCGGGCGGCGCGGCGATCCTGCGCGTGCTGCCGTGACGTGACGTGGCCGGGCCGACCTCGCGGTCGGCCCCGGCGAGAGAGGTCGCGGTCGAGGTCGCCGCCGGTCCGCGATGCGGATCGAGGCGGACCCCCCGCTCCTCACGCCGCCCCGGCCGGCGGCGGTGACTCGCGCTTCCGCGCGCCCGCCCTCCGGACCGCGTCGACGAGGACCTCGTAGCGCTGGCAGCCGACGACGCGGGAGGCCATCCGCGAGCCGCCGGGCGCCTCCGGCTCGACTTCGAACGTGGGAACGCCCGTGACGCCCGCGCGCATCGCCTCGTCCCGGGCCGCGTCGACGCGCGCCAGGAGCGCCGGATCTCGCGCCGCCGTCACGGCCGCCTCGGGGTCGAGCCCCGCGCGGCGCGCGAGCGCGGCGAGCTCCGCGTCCGACTCGATCCCCTCGCCGTGCCGCCAGTAAGCGTCGTACGCGGCGGCGTTGAAGGCGCCGAGCTTCCCCTCGTGCCGCGCGTGCTCGGCCACGGCGAGGACGCGGCGCGTGTTGGCGAGCCGGGCCGGAGGCGAGAGGTCGAGGATGCCGAACCCCGCCGCGAAGCTCTTCACGTACGCGTGCATCCCCTCGGCGTCGCGAAAGTGCTCCGCGACCGCCACGCCGCCGGGCGGGGTCTCCGGGTGGAGCTCGTAGCCCACCCAGACGAGCTCGACCTCGTGCTCCCTCTGCAGCCTGACCAGGCTGCTCCGCTCCGCCACGAAGCAGAAGGGTCAGACGAAGTCCGTGAACAGCCGGATGCGCGCGGGCATTGCGGGGAGCCGATAACCGGCTGCTCCCCGGCGCGCTACCCCCTCGCGGCGCCCGGCCGCGGGGCGTGCTAAGAAGTCGACCCGCGGCCGATGCCGTTCGCACTCCGCACAGGGTCCCGGGATCCGGCGACGCGCGCCCGCCGCGGCGCGCTCACCACGCCCCATGGGAAGGTCGAGACGCCGGCCTTCATGCCGGTGGGGACGCGCGCGACGGTGACCGGCCTCACCCCGGCCGATCTCGAGGGCCTCGGCGCCGAGATCGTGCTCGCGAACACGTATCACCTGCTCCTGCGGCCGGGCCCCGAGCTCCTGCGCCGCTGGGGAGGGATCCACCGCTTCATGCGCTGGGACGGGCCCGTGCTCACCGACTCGGGTGGGTTCCAGATCTTCTCGCTCGCGGAGGATCGCACCGTCACCGAGGAGGGAGCGCGCTTCCGGAGCTACGTCGACGGGCGGCTCCACGTCCTCTCGCCCGAGCGCTCCATGGAGGTGCAGGCGGCGATCGGATCGGACGTGGCGATGGTCCTGGACGTGTGCCTCCCGTCCACGGCGGAGCCGGCCGCGATCCGCGAGGCGATGGAGCGGACGCACCGGTGGGCGCTCCGCAGCCTCGCCGCGCGCCGCGACGGGGACCAGGCCCTCTTCGCGATCGTGCAGGGCGGCCTCGTGCCCGAGCTGCGCGAGGCGTCGGCGCGATTCCTCACGCAGCACGCGTTCGACGGGTTCGCCATCGGCGGCCTCGCCGTGGGCGACACGCGCGCCGAGCGCGCGGACGTCGTGGGCCGCGTGGCCGACCTCCTCCCGCCGGACCGGCCGCGCTACCTCATGGGCGTCGGCACGCCCCCGGACCTCCTCCACGCCATCGGCGAGGGCGTGGACCTGTTCGACTGCGTCCTGCCCACGACGATGGCCTGGCAGGGGACGGCGTTCACGTCGACGGGCCGCGTCCGGCTGACGCGGGGCGAGCACCGCGAGTCCGAGGGCCCGCTCGATGCGGACTGCGCCTGCGCGACCTGCCGCACGTGGTCCCGGGCCTACCTCCATCACCTCTTCAAGTGCCGCGAGCCGCTCGGGCCGAGGCTCGTCTCGATCCACAACCTCTCGCACTACCTCGAGCTCATGCGCGCGGCTCGCGGGGCGATCGAGGAAGGGCGGTACGCCGCCTTCGCGAAGGCGAGGCTCGTGGCGATCGACCGGCACGAGCACGATCCGGCGAGGAGGCCGCCGGGGAGGAGGGCGATCCCATGCGCGCCGGCCGCGAGCGCGAGCCCGGCCTCGACCGAGACCGCGACCGGAGGCTCCGGGGCGCGCCCCCGCTTCGAGATCGTCCTCACCTCGCTCGGGGTCCCCGCCGTCCGCGACGCCGTCCTCGGCGAGGTCATGCACCCCGTGATCGGCCCGGCCGTGGAGTCGGAGCGGCTCTACGTCGCACAGTCGCGGCTGCGGGAGCGGCTCGCGGACCCGGGCCCGCCGCTCGTCGTCTTCGACGTCGGCCTGGGCGCGGGATCGAACGCGCTCGCGGCGCTCGCCGCGGCCGAGGAGGCGCCCGGCCTGGCGCGCAGGCTCGAGCTCGTCAGCTTCGAGTCGGACACGGGCGCGCTCGCGCTCGCGGCATCGGCCGAGGGCGCGGAGCGGCTCGGGCTCTCGCCCACCGCCGC
>DATDDC010000325.1:0-2414 GCA_036523995.1 Anaeromyxobacter sp. | reverse complement strand
CCGCCCATGCCCGAGAGGACGACGCCGACGGCGCGGGCGCCGCGCTCCGCCGCGGAGGCGAGCAGGCGGTCCGCGCACGGGACGAAGCGGCTCGAGGCGGGCGGCGCCCGCAGCAGCTCGCCGTCGAGGACGAGGTCCCGGCCTCCCGCGGGGAGGTAGGCGACGCCGTCCTCCACCGGGACGTCGCCGGACACGAGCACGGTCCGCCAGCCCGACGCGTCCGCGAGCCAGTCGGCGAAGAAGGGAACGAACTCGGGCTCCATGTGCTGCGCCACGAGCACGGACCGGCCTCGCGCCGACAGGTCGCGGAGCATCGCCGCGAGCACCCACACGCCGCCGGTCGAGCTGGCGACGGCGACGATCTCTCCACCGCTGCCCGGTCCCGCGATCGGCCCGGGCGAGCTCTCGCCGGCCTCGGCGGCCGGACGCGTCCGAGCCGGCGATCGGCCCCGCCCCTCGGACGCCCTGGCCGGGCGCGCCGCGCTCACCACCGGGACGGTCGCCATGAGGACGATGCGCCTCGCCACGCCGGACGCGCCGGCGGGAACGAGGTCGACGACGCCCGGCCCCCGCAGCTCGGGGGCGGGAGCGACGCCCGCGGGCAGGAGCGCGATGACCGGCGCGGCGACGCTCGAGGTGGCCCGCTCCAGCCGCGAGAGGAGGCCGGTGCGGTCGGGGCCGCCGATCACGGCGGCGCCGCGGTAGCGCCGGAGGAGGTGCGGGTTCGGCATGCCGCGGAAGGCGCGCATGACGAGGGCGCCCTCGCGGGCGAGGTCCAGGTCCAGGCCGGGAACCGCCTCGAGCGCGTAGTCGTCCACCACGACCGCGAGCGCGCCCGCGCCCATGGCGGCCCCGCGGCCCCCGCCGGCGGCGCTCATCGCTCCCTCAGCCCGATGCGGGCGAGCGCGTCGTTGAGGACGTGCGCGTTGAAGCGAGACTTGAGGAGGTAGGCGTCGGCGCCCGCCGCCGCCCCTGCCGCGCGCGTGGCGTCGTCGTCCTGCGACGTGAGGAGGAAGATGGGGAGCCGCTCGGTGGCGGCGCGCGACCGGAGGGCGCGGGTCAGGGAGAGGCCGTCGCGGCGCGGCATGTTGATGTCCGAGACGACGACGTCGGGCGCCCGCTCGGCCACGCGCTGCAGCGCCTCCTCGCCGTCGGCCGCCACGCGGACGCGGAAGCCCTGCTCCTCGAGGAGGACGCGCAGCACCTCGCGCGTGGCGAGGGAGTCCTCCGCGAGCACGACCTCGAGCGCCCGCGCCCGGACGGCGCGCGGGCCGGGCGCCCGCGGAGCGGCGCGGCTCGCCTGCGCCCTGGCGAGGAGGAGGCGGGGATTGAGGAGCGCGATGGGGCTCCCGTCGCCGAGGCGGGCCACGCCCGTGACGAGCGCATCCGCCTGCGCCACGCCGGGCACCGACGCCGGCACGATCCCCTCGACCGCGCCGACCTCGTCCACGAGGAGCGCGGCGAGGACGCCCTCGTTCCGGATCACGACGGCGAAGCGCTCCTCGCCCGTGGTGCGGGCGACGCCCAGCGCCTCCGAGAGGGGGCCGAGCGCCAGGATCGTCTCGCCCACCGCGAGCGTCTTCCCCATGGGGCCTTCGTGGATGGCGCCGTTCGCGCCGGCGACGTGGACGGTGCGCTCCACCGCGGCGAGCGGGATGCCGAAGCGCCGCTCACCCGCGGTGACGACGAGCGCGTCCACGGCGTAGACCTCGAGCGGCAGCGTGAACTCGACGATGCTCCCCTCGCCGCGCACGGACTGGATGCGGATCCCGCCCCCGGCCGCCCGAGCCATCTGCGCCACGGCCGAGAGGCCGAGCCCGCGCCCGGAGATCTGCGTCGGGCTGGCGCGCGTCGAGCCGCCCTCGAAGGCCCAGAGATGGAGCACCTCCTCGCCCGAGAGCGACGCCACCCGCTCCGGATCGCCCGCGCGGCGCGCCAGCTCCTGGCGGATGGCCGCGTCGTCGAATCCCGCGCCGTCGTCGGCCACCACGACCCGCAGCGTGGATTCCTTCGCCTCGACGGAGACGCCGAGGTGGCCCTCGGGAGGCTTCCCCAGCGCCTCGCGCTCCCAGGGCGGCTCGATGCCGTGGTCCAGGGCGTTTCGCACGAGATGCCGGATCATCCCGCGCGCCGCCTGCAGCGTCCGGCGATCGGCGCGGACGTCCCGGCCCGTGATCCCGATGACGACGCGCTTGCCGAGCTGGACGCCGAGGCCCTCGATCTCCTCCTCGATCCCCGAGAGCGCCGCGTTGGCGGGAAGGAGCCGGAGCGCGGCGACGATCCCCTCGAGGCTGCCGGCGCCCGCCGCGAGCGACTCCGCGCGATCGGAGAGGTCGGCGCCCGAGCGCCGGAGCGCCTCGGCGAGCTGCGACGCGCCCCGCGCCAGGGACGAGGCGAGCCGGAGGGCCGCGTCG
>DATDDC010000324.1:0-6670 GCA_036523995.1 Anaeromyxobacter sp. | reverse complement strand
CTCCAGACCGCGCCCCCGCTCGCCGGCGCTGCCGCACCGGCGCCGGCGGCGGCCGCCTCGCCGGTCGTCGTGCGCCGCGGGGACACCCTCTGGGCGCTCTCGGCCTCGCACCTGGGAGACCCGCTGCGCTGGCCGAGGCTGCACCAGGCGAACCGCGACAGGATCCGCGACCCGGACCTCATCTATCCGGGTCAGCGGCTCGACCTGCCGGCTCGCTGAGCGCGAGCGCCGCGCGCGGCGCGCGGGCGACTATCCGTTGCCGCAGCCGAGCGCGGCGTTCCCGTGCAAGGTCTCGAGGATCGCCTCCGTGACGTGATCGTCGGAGGCGTCCTCCGTGGGGAAGATCGCGCCGAAGCGGGCCTGCAGCGCCGCGCCCACCGCGTGCGAGTCCGCGCAGCGGTTGAGGACGGTGAGCGCGCCGATGGCCTCGCCCTCCCCGCGCGAGATGTCCTTCGCGACCGCCTCGCGGTTCGCCTCGACGAAGTTCTTCGTCCCCTGGGCGAACAGGCTCGGGCCGCAGTTGGACGTGCCGAAGGTGATGCCGAACGTCTGGTTGGCGCAGATCCCGTTCAGCGTGGCCGCGATGATCTGGATGCCTCCGGGCTGGTTCCCGAAGGCCATCGACCCGAGGCCGCAGCCCGCGGTCCCGTAGGCGCCCTTGCCCTGGATCCCTTTCCTCAAGTCTCTCTCGGTCTTGGACTGCGCGAGAACCGGTGCCGCGGACAGGAGCGCTGCGAGCGCGAGCGTTACGCGGACGATCATGTAGGACCTCCGGTGAGACGTTCGCCGGGAGCATACGCTCCCGCGGCGGACGCGGGGGCCTCCCGTCGGGTATCACTGCGCGGCGCCCTGGCCCAGCGCGCGGTCGCGAGGAACAGCGCGCAGGCGAGGACCTGCAGGACGAGGAGCGCCCAGAATGACGCACGGTGAGCGGCGGCCGGGTCGAGGCCGCGCGCCCGCAGGAGATCGATGGCGCCGCCCATCCCCCACTGGAGCCCGAAGGCGCCCAGGAACACCGAGACGTTGAGCGCCGTGGCGGCGCGCCCGGCGAGCTCGATGGGGAACGCCCGGGTGTTCACGGTGTAGAGGAGCGTCCCGCAGCACGAGAACGCCCCGTACGCCGTCCAGAGCGCCCGCGTGTGCGGGGTGGCCTCGCTCACGACGAGGACGAGCGTGACGATGGCGGCGGGCGCGCCGACGGCGACGATGTGCGAGGCCGTAATCTCGCGCCGCGCCAGCGGCGTCGCGACGAGGCCGATGGCGAGGTACCCCGCGAGCATGGCCACGTTGAGGCCGGTGAGGTGACCGGCGGCGGCGTCGCGACCGTACCCGTTCACGTTCATGAGCCAGCTCGTGGCCCACAGCCCCTGCACGGCCATGAAACCACCGGTGAACGTCATGGCGAGCGGCACGCAGCGCCAGTAGCGGAGGTCCCGGAAGACCGTCGCCACGCCGCGGAGCTGCGCGGAGAGGGTCTCGGGCGCCTCCGCGCGCCCCTCGTCGGGCGCCCGCAGGAAGAGCCAGGCCGACGCGGCGACGGTGGCCACCACCAGCGCGAGGAAGATCTCGCGCCAGGTGGTGATCCGGAGCGCCGCCGCCATGGGATAGGCGGAGGCGATGGCGCCGAGACCGCCCGAGGTCATGATCCAGCCGACGAGCGACGCCTGCCGCTCGGGGCCGTAGAGCCGCGAGAAGGCCTTGAGGGCGCCCATGAAGCAGGCCGACACCCCGAGCCCGACGAGCGCCCGCCCCGCGGCGAGCCCGCCCACGGTCCTCGACGACGCGAACACCGCGGCGCCCGCCGCCGCCACGAGGAGGAGCGCCGACTCGACGCGGCGCGCGCCGAAGCGGTCGAGCAGCACGCCGAGCGGGATCTGCGCGGACGCGAAGGCGAGGAAGTACGCCGCCGTGAGGAGGCCGAGCCCGCTCGCCGTGAGGGAGAGCTCGTCCCGCAGCACGGGCCCGATGACGCCGTTCGCGGTGCGGTACAGGTACGAGAGGAAGTAGGCGCCCGCGAACGGGAGGACGGCCCGGGTCCAGGAGACCGGCGCGCGCGGCGGCATCGGAAGAGTATGCCGGAAAGGCGGCGTCGCGTTGCGGCCCGGGGCTTCCCGAGGCGCGCGGGGCTCGGGCCCGCCGACGCCGGATTCTCGCCTCCCACACGGAGGGCATGCTCTATTCGGCGCATGCGCTCAGTGCGGATCCTCTCCTTCGCCCTCGCGGCGGCGCTCGCCGGACGGGCCGCGGCCGAGGGGCCGAGCCTCGTCACCTCGCTCGGCCCGGCCTGGCTCGAGCAGGGACGCCCGCGACGCACCACCGCCTCGGGCCTGGCGCTCGAGCTCAGGATCGAAGGCCGTCCCGATCCCTGGATCGGCTACGGCCTCACCTTCACCTGGGGGCTCACAGACTGGGATCGGGCGCGGGAGTACATCGACGCGGGCAACCGGGCCGGAAGCTGGACGACGGACAGGTTCGCGGACGTCGAGGCCTGGGTGAGGAAGGCCTCCGAGAAGGACCGCGGCGCGAGGCTCCTCGCGGCGCTCTTCGCCGACTTCTTCCTCGCGCTCACCTACGCTGCGGTCCCGGCGTGCTACGCCGGCAGCGCCTTCGGCGCGACGAGCCACGTCCAGCTCGACTTCACGGGCAGCTTCCACCTCGCCGAGGGCCGCGCGGATGCGTGGCTCGAGGTGGGCGGCGGCGCCGCGTCGCTCCCGGAGCGGCTCCTCGACTGGAGGCGGGCCGTCGGGCCGGTGGCGGGCGTGGGCGCGCGCTTCGGCTGGCTGCGGGTGAGCGCGCGGATGCTCTGGTCGCCGCCCGCGCTCAACACGGCGAGCCGCGGAGGCACCGTGCTCCTGTCGGCGCTCACCTTCAGCCTGCTGCGCTGAGGCGCGCTGCGCGAGCGCAGCGAGCGCGCCGGGAGGCGCCTCGCGAGGCGGCGAACGCCGCCGCGAGGCGAGAAGGGACCCGGCGAGCAGGGGTGGGCGGCACGCCCCGTCATTCCGTCGTCTCGCAGCTCGCCCAGCCGCAGCGGCTGCAGGTGCGGCAGCCGCCGGAGAGGACGAGGCTCGCCTCGCACTGCGGGCACTTCTCGCCGTTCCGCGTGGCGCCGCTCGTCAGCACCTGCCTCTCGCGCGAGCCGTCCCGGTAGACGGTGATGCCCTTGCAGCCGAGCTCGAAGGCGAGCCGGTACGCTCCGGCCACGTCCTCGACGGTGGCGTGGCGGGGCAGGTTGATGGTCTTCGAGACGCCGTTGTCGGTGTGCCGCTGGAAGGCGGCCTGCATGCGGACGTGCGCCTCCGGCGCGACGTCGTGCGCGGTGGCGAAGACGCGGCCCACCGCCTCGGGCACGCCGGCGACGCCGCGGGCCCGGCCCATGGCGAGCACGGCCGGGAGCGCCGCCTCGGCGCCGGCGGCGTGGAGGGCCTTCGCGAGGAGCGGGTGCTCCTCCTTCAGCTCCGAGCGATCGAGGGCGCGCCGGACGTAGGCGAGGGCGAAGAGCGGCTCGATGCCGGAGGAGCAGCCGGCGATGAGCGCGAGCGTCCCGGTCGGCGCGATGGTGGTCACCGTCGCGTTCCGGCGCGGGGGCGTGCGCGCCTTCGCGAGCGCGCTCGTGGGGAATCCCGGGAACGGGCCGCGCTCCTTCGCGAGCGCCTCGCTCGCCGCGTGCGCCTCGCGGTCCACGAACCCCATGACCTCGTCGGCCACGGCGAGCGCCTCCGGCGCGTCGTAGGGCACGCCCAGCCGGACGAGGAGGTCCGCGAAGCCCATGACGCCGAGGCCGATCTTCCGGTTGAGGCGGGTGACGCCCGCGATCTGCGGGAGCGGCCAGGCGTTCACGTCGAGGACGTCGTCGAGGAAGCGGACGCCGTCCCGGACGCAGGCGCCGAGCGCGTCGAAGTCGACCCGGCCGCTCCGCTCGAAGAGGGAGAGGTTCACGGATCCGAGCGTGCACGCCTCGTAGGGGAGGAGCGGCTGCTCGCCGCAGGGGTTCACGGCCTCGAAGCGCCCCACGTCCGGCGTGGGGTTCGCCGCCTCGACGCGGTCGATGAAGACGAGCCCCGGCTCGCCCGACGTCCAGGCGCCCTCCGCGACGCGATCGAGGAGCGCCCGCGCCTCGATCGTGCGGACGATCTCCCCGGTGCGCGGGTGGAGGAGCGGCCAGCCCTCCCCGCGCGCGGCGGCCTCGAAGAGCGCGTCGGGGGCGGCGACGGACAGGTTGAAGTTCTCGAGGCCGGGCTCCCTCTTCGCGTCGACGAACTCGAGGACGTCCGGGTGCGAGGCCGCGAGCACCGCCATGTTCGCGCCGCGCCGCACGCCGCCCTGCTTGATGATCTCGGTGGCCGCGTCGTAGACGCGCATGAACGAGACCGGGCCGCTCGCCACCCCGTGCGTCGTCTTCACGACGTCGCCGCGCGGGCGGAGGCGGGAGAAGGCGAACCCGGTGCCCCCGCCGGACTGGTGGATGAGCGCCGCCCACTTGAGCGCGTCGAAGATGCCGGCGAGGTCGTCCTCGACCGGCAGGACGAAGCAGGCGGCGAGCTGTCCGTTCGACCGGCCGGCGTTCATGAGGGTGGGCGAGTTCGGCAGGAGCTCGAGGGCGGCCATGCGCGCCTCGAACCGCTCGGCCAGCCGCCCGCGCTCCGAGGGCGCCTCCGCCTGCGCGACCGCCCGCGCCACCCGCTGGAAGAGGCCCGCCGGCGTCTCCACCACGGCGCCGCCCTCGTCGCGCAGGAGGTACCGGCGCTCGAGGACGTGGAGCGCGTTGTCCGAGAGGCGCGGGGTCACGGAGCGAAATGTAGCGGGAACGCTCCCTCGCCGCCTCCTCTTGCCACCCCTTGGAGGGGAACCCAGATTCGCGTCACACTCAAGCGAAGGGGCTGGGGATGCCGGACAAGGACAAGCAGCGCCGCGGAGGCGAGATGACGGTGCGCGAGGCTGGACGGCTCGGCGGCGAGGCGCGCAAGGAGCAGCTCGGCTCGAAGGGCTACTCGGAGCTCGGCCACAAGGGCGGGCAGCGCGTGCGCGAGCTCATCGAGGAAGGCAAGCACGTCGAGCGCAAGTAGGGCCGAGCGCCGCTCGGTGGGCTCGTGAGGACGGAGCGTCCCACGTTGCACCACACACGTTCCGTGTTCCCGGGGCCCGCAGCCGACGCCCGACAGGCGCATTGCGGATCCGCCGGGCCTCTGGCAATCAAGGGCGATGCGCACCACCCTCCTCGCCGCCGCCCTCGCCTCGCTCGCCGCCTGCGCGCCCCGCGCCGTCATCCCCGATCCCGAGCGCGAGCGGGTGAGCAAGGAGCTCGTGGGCGAGCAGCGGTGGCTGCGCACGGCCGTCTACGCGGCGCCGCTGTGGGGCGACCACACGCGCGTCCTCATCTCCGATCAGCCGCTGTCCGAGCTGGAGCTCGTCCTCTCGCCGAGCGGCGACCCCATCGCGCCGCCGCAGCCCGAGCGCGTCGTGCCCCCCGGGACGCGGGTCCGCGTGGAGGACGTGGAGTTCCCCACGGGCTGGACCATCGCCCGCCGCGTGGTGATGACGCCGCGCTACCACCCCTGGGCCATCCTCGAGGTGCCCGGCGACGCGCGGCCGCACGTCATCGTGCTCTCCCAGACGGCGGCCTCCTTCGACGAGGTCCGCGCCGAGCTCGACCGGATCCTGACCAAGGACGATCCCTCGTCGTTCTACTCGGCGTTGCCGGGCGAGCAGCGCGCCGCCGTGGCGAAGAAGGAGCTCGTCGAGGGCATGCCTCCGCGCGCGGTGGAGATGGCCTGGGGCCTGCCCGAGAAGAAGAAGATCGATCGGCCTGCTGCGACCGAGGAGTGGACCTGGCCCGCCGGGAAGCGGCGGGCCTTCTTCCAGGACGATCGGCTCGTGCGGTGGGAGAAGTAGCCATGCGGCGCATCCTCCCGCTCGCGCTCTTCGCGGCCTCTCTCGCCGCCGCCTGCGGCAAGGCGGGGCCGCGCGAGGGCGAGCCCGTGCGCATCACCGTCACGAAGAACGGCTACGAGCCAGCGCGGGTGCCGGCCACGCGCGGGAAGCCGCTCACGCTCGTCGTCACGCGCACCACCGACGAGACCTGCGCGACCGAGATCGTCATCCCGGAGGCGAACGTCTCGAAGGACCTGCCGCTCGGGCAGCCGGTGACGATCACGTTCACGCCGGAGCGGACGGGCGAGCTTCGGTACTCGTGCGGGATGCAGATGTTCCAGGGCGTCATCGACGTGCGTTGAGCTGCGACGGTGACGGGCGCAGCGGCGCCCGCCGAACCGCGACGGTTCGTGAAACGTGGAACGTGGAACGTGGCACCTGTGGTCGTGATCCGTGCAACGCAGCTCACCGCCCCAGCACCTTCCGCAGCGCCGCGAGGGCGTCATCCAGCTCCTGGGGCGGCACGGCCGTGTAGCAGAGCCGCACGAAGCTCCCGTAGGCCGCGCCCGCGGCGGAGCCGGGGGTGAGGAGCACGCCGGCCTCGTCGAGGCAGCGCTCGAGGAAGCCGGGCAGGGCCTCCCCCGGCCGGAAGAAGGGCGACGCGTCGAAGAAGAGGAACGACCCCGCCTCCGGGGGCGCGAGCCCCAGGGCCGCCGCCGCGCGACGGCCCGCCTCGGCGTAGGTGGCGCGCGCGCCCGCGAGCCAGGCGTCCCCCTCGCGCAGGGCCCGGACCGCCGCGTGC
>DATDDC010000323.1:0-3490 GCA_036523995.1 Anaeromyxobacter sp. | reverse complement strand
GGGCGTCGCCCGCCTCGCCGCGGCGCTGCTCCGGAGCCATGTAGCCGGGCGTGCCGCTCCCGGCGGGCCCGCCCGCGCCGAAGACGCGCGCCAGGCCGAAGTCGAGGACCTTCACGCCGCCGTCCGCGCCGAGGAACACGTTCGACGGCTTGAGATCGCGGTGGACGACTCCGGCGCCGTGGGCGTGGACCAGGGCGCGGGAGACGGCGAGCGCGACGCGCATCGCCTCGCGCGCCGACACCCTGCCGCGCAGGAGCCGCTGCGCGAGCGTCTCGCCGCGGAGGAGCTCGAGGATGAGGTAGGGCCCGGCCTCGGAGCGACCCGCGTCGAAGAGGGTGACGATGTTCGGGTGCTGGAGCGCGGCCACCGCGGTCGCCTCGCGCCGGAGCAGCTCCTCGCTCGCCGGGTGTCGGGCGCGCTCGCCCGGACGGATGGCCTTGAACGCGACGCGCCGGCCCAGCTCGACGTCGCGCGCCTCGAAGACGACCCCGAACCCGCCGCGCCCCAGCTCGCGCACGAGCTCGAAGCGCCCCACGCGCGCCCCGGGGCGGAGCACCTGCTCCCAGGGCGCGGGCGGCGTCAGCTCCGGTGCGGCCACCAGCTCGGCGAGGAGGGCGGAGAGCGCGCCGGGGGCCTCGCCCCGTCCCGCCTCGCCGCCCTCGGCCATCCCGCCCCCCCGATCCCGCGCCATGCTCAGTCGAGAAGCCCCTCGTCGCGCGCCAGCTTCGCGAGGCGCGCCTTGAGGCGCTCGTACCTCTTTCGCAGCGCGGCCGCGGAGACGGGAGGACCTTCCCGGGCGAGCACCGCCGCGACCTCGTCCCAGTCGAGCTCCTTGTCGATGCGGAGATGGAGGAGCGTCTGGTCCTCGGGGTCGAGGGTCTCTCGCAGCTTGCGGAGCCGCTCGCGCCGGCCGCCCGGCATCGCGCTCGAGCGCGCCACCGAGGCGGCGAGCCGGGACGCGGCGCTGGAGGGGAGGCGCTCGCCCCGCGCCCGGTAGGGATCCCGCAGGTGCCGCGCCGTGGCGTGCCAGGCGAGCCGGAAGGCCCACGCACGCAGCGTGCATTCCTGGCGGAACCCGGGCAGGCCGCGCCAGAGGTCCTCCGCCCACTGCGAGAAGACGTCGCGGGCGTCGTCCTCCTCGTCGAGCATCATGCGGAGATAGCCGTACACGGCGGGCCCGATGTCCCGGATCGCCGCGGAGGCCCGGACCGAGAGGTCCATGCCCGTAGCATACGTCGCCACGCCGCGTTGCTGAACAGGCGCCCGGCGCGCTGCGGCTGGCGCAGCGCCGCCGAGGCGCCGGCTTCCGACGCAGCGCCCGTCCGGTTCAGCGCGGCGCAGGCCCCGAGCTTCGTGCCGCGCCTGCGGCGCTGCTCTTTCCGGCGGCTGAAGGCGCCGGTGCCGGGGCTGGAGCCGCCGGTGCCTTGCACGCCTGCCGCGCGCGCTCGAGCTCGTCGAAGAACGCCGCCGGCACCATGCCGCCGCGCAGGATCCGGTGCGACCGCGCCATGGCGGCCCGCCACGGCGCCGCGTCGACGGGGACGATCGTGAGGCCCTGCCGCTTCATGGCCGCGAGCGCGTCCTCGTTCAGGCGGCGGACCTCGAGATCGGCCCGGGCGCCCGTCTCGCGCGCGAGGGCCACGAGCTTCGCGCGGAGGGGCGCGGGGATCTGCTCCCAGGCGTCTCGGCGCACGAGGGTCGCGCCGTAGGCCCGGCCCCACGAGAGGTCGGCCATGTAGCGCGCCTTCTCGAACAGCCGCGCCGTGAGGACGTAGATGGGCAGGCTCGGCAGGCAGTCGATCATGCCGGTCTGGAGGGCCGGGTAGAGATCCGTCGCAGGGAGCTGGACGGGGTGGAACCCGGCGAGCCGCCACCCCTCGGCGGCGCGCTCGTCGCCCACCTGCGTGAAGAACTTGGAGGTGGCCATGTCCGCCGGCGTGCGCCGCGGCTCGGTGCAGAAGAGGTGGATCGTCCCGAGCCGGCTCCAGTGCACGACGGCGAAGCCGCGACGCTCGAGCAGCCCCTCGAGCGTGGGCGCGAGACGCTCGAACGCGCACTCCGCCTCCTCGTCTCCGTCGAAGAAGAGCGGCAGCGAGAGCGCCTTCGGCTCGGGCGTGATGTCCTGCATGCCGACGTTGGAGATGCCGGCGGCCTGGATCTGGCCGATGCCGAGCTTGCGGATCATGTCGCCCTCGTTCCCCTGGGCGCCGCCCGCGTAGATCTTGAGCTTCACCTGGCCGCCGGACGCATCGGACCAGCGCTGCGCCATGTCCTTCAGGATCTCGTGCCAGGGCGAGCCCACGGGCGCGAGCGTGCCGAGCTTCAGCACCACCGGCGCCTCCGCCGCTGCCGCGGGTGAAGCGAGCAGCGCCGAAGCGAGCAGCGCCGCTGAGACGAAGTGTCGCATCGGAATCCCCCGCGGACGATTCTGCACGCTGGAGAGGCGAATCGGGCCACGAATGTGACAGAATCCGTGCCTCTCACGGTCACAGCGGGTGTGCTTCGCGTCTCCAGTGCGGAAGGGGCGGGGCGGCGGGCCCGAGCGCGAAGGAGGAAACGGATGGAACGCTACGTCGGCATCGACGTGGGCGCGGAGACGATCAAGCTCGCGGAGGTCGTGCGCGAGCGGGACGAGCTCAGGCTCGTCCGGCACGAGGTGGTGGCGCACGGCAAGGAGCCGGGGCCGAGGCTCCTCGAGATCCTTCGTGCGTGGGATTGGGACAAGGTTTCATCCGCGGTCGCGACGGGCCGCCTCGGCCGGCAGCTCGCGCTCGAGCGCATCCCCACGAAGCAGGCGCTCCTGCGCGGCTTCCGCTTCCTGCACGGCGGCGATCCCGCCACCGTGGTGAACATCGGGAGCCGCGGCTTCTCCGTCCTCGAGATCCGCGCGGCCGGCGATCCCGCCTACCGGGAGAGCTCCCGCTGCGCCCAGGGCACGGGCAACTTCCTTCGCCAGCTGGTGGAGCGCTTCGGCCTCTCCGTCGAGGAGACGGCCCGCATCACGGCGTCGGTCGGGGAGCCCGCGCCGCTGTCGGGGCGCTGTCCGGTGATCCTCAAGACCGACATGACGCACCTCGCGAACAAGGGCGAGCGGCACGAGCGCATCCTGGCCGGCCTCCTCGACGCCATCGCCGAGAGCGCCGAGGTGCTCGTGAAGCCGCGGCGGTCCCCGCCGCGCGTGCTGCTCACCGGTGGCGTCACCCGCGCGCGCCGCGTGCGGGAGCACTTCCGCGGGTTCCTCGAGCGGAACGGCATGTCGCTCCTCGAGGCGGACCTCGAGAGGTCCCTCGTCCTCGAGGCCGTGGGCTGCGCGGTCCACGCGGCGCGCGAGCGCCCCGGCGCGCGCCCGCTGGGCGAGCTCCTCCGCCCCACCGTGGAGGCGAAGATCGAGATGGTCCCGGCGCTCCGCTCGGCGCTCCCGCGCGTGCGTCGCATGCCGCCGCCGCCGGCGGCTCGTGGGGACGGGCCCCACGCCGTCGACGTCGACGTC
>DATDDC010000322.1:0-3000 GCA_036523995.1 Anaeromyxobacter sp. | reverse complement strand
CATGCGACGGTCCCCGAGGGCGGTGGGGCTCGCGCCTGCGCTCCTCGCGCTCGCGGGCGCTTGCTCGCTGTCGACGGGCGGGTCGGGCGCGCCGGCGCGGGAGGCCGAGGTGCGGATCTGGATGCCGCCCCTCGTGCACTGGGAGCCCGGCGCGGATCGGCACGTGGACGTCGCCATCGAGAACGGCAGCACCCGGACGCTCGCGCTCGCCGAGCCCGATCCCGCGAACGCGCGCGTGGCGGTGTTCCGCGGGGGCGACGACCTCCGCCTCTGCGGCGTCGAGCCCCGATCCGCCGCCACCGGACCGCGGCGGCGCATCGAGCTCCCACCCGGGGGGAGCGCCGCCATCCGCGTCGAGCTCGACGAGGC
Source organism: Anaeromyxobacter sp. (assembly GCA_036523995.1). Classification (GTDB taxonomy): domain Bacteria; phylum Myxococcota; class Myxococcia; order Myxococcales; family Anaeromyxobacteraceae; genus Anaeromyxobacter. Next base: position 2,631 of record DATDDC010000322.1, on the reverse strand, counting down.
GTGCGCGGGCGTGCCGCCCGGGGAGTACCGGTTCGAGGTGGACTACCGCTCGCCCCCCGTCGAGGACGCGAAGGCCTTCTCGGGCTCCTTCGCGACGCGCCACGGCGAGCTCGTCGTCGAGGCGGGCCCGCTCCCCGCGCAGGCGGAAGGCTCGCCGCCCACGCGGCGAGGGCGGGCGCCTCCGCGCTCCTCACCGCAGCGCGGCAGGGATCGATCCCCGCCCGCGCCCTAGGCGCCTCGGGCATCCCCAGGTGAATTGTGCGACCCCGCTGGGGTATGCTCGCTCGTTCCCTCCGTCCGGTCGCCTCGGCGATCGACCAGGTCTCCGTCGTCCGGAAGCTCCGAGAGGCCGCACCAGGCATGGACGCAGAGTCAAACACCCGCAGGAGGATCGAGAGATGAGGACCCCCCACGTTGTGCTGGCGGCGCTCGCCGTCGCGCTCTCCGCGCGGCCGGCCGCGGCCGCCGACGAGATCAAGGTAGGCGCGCTGCTCGCCGTCACCGGTCCCGCCGCGTTCCTGGGCGCCCCCGAGGCCCGGACGCTCGAGATGCTCGTCGCCGACGTCAACGCCAAGGGAGGCGTGGCCGGCAAGAAGGTGAAGCTCATCGTGAAGGACACCGCCGCGAGCCCGGAGAAGGCCATCTCCTTCGCGAAGCAGCTCATCGAGGAGGAGAAGGTCTTCGCCATCATCGGACCCTCCACGAGCGGCGAGACGATGGCGGTGAAGAACCTGGCCGAGGAGTCGAAGACCCTGCTCCTCTCCTGCGCCGCCGCGCAGGTGATCGTGAACCCCGTCGCGAAGTACGTGTTCAAGACCCCCCAGGACGACGCCTCGGCGGTCACCCGCATCCTGGCCCAGATGAAGAAGATGAACATCACGAAGATCGGGCTCCTCTCGTCGAACACGGGGTTCGGCAAGGCGGGCAAGGAGCAGGTCGCGAAGCTGGCGCCGCAGAGCGGGATCCAGATCGCCGTCGACGAGGTCTACGACAAGGCGGCCACGGACCTCACCGCCGAGGTCACGAAGCTCAAGGCGGCCGGCGTCCAGGCCGTCGTGAACTGGTCCATCGAGCCGGCCCAGGCCATCGTCATCAAGAACATCCGGCAGATCGGCCTCAACGTGCCCATCTTCCAGAGCCACGGGTTCGGCAACATCAACTACGTGAAGGCGGCCGGCGCCGCGGCCGAGGGCGTCATCTTCCCGGCGGGCCGGCTCCTCGTGGCCGACGGCCTGCCCGACAAGCATCCGCAGAAGGCCCTCCTCGTCTCGTACAAGAAGGCCTACGAGAAGAAGTACTCCGAGGACGTCTCCACGTTCGGCGGCCACGCCTACGACGCGTTCGAGATCCTGGTGGCCGCCCTGAAGAAGGTCGGCGCGGATCGCGAGAAGGTGCGCAGCGCCATCGAGGGCCTGACCGGCCTCGTCGGCACCGCGGGCATCTTCAACTTCAGCGCCACGGATCACAACGGCCTCACCCCCGAGGCGTTCGAGATGCTGACCGTGAAGGACGGCAAGTTCGCGGTGCTGGCCAACTGACGGTGAAGGCAGGCCGAAGCCCCGTGCCCGGGCCGCGAGGCCGGGCACGGGCGCTGGCGCGGGTTGCGGAGGAAGGATGCTGAGGCTCCGCAACGTGGACGCAGGCTACGGGAAGCTCTCCGTCCTCCGCCGCGTGACGCTCCACGTGGGCGCGGGCGAGATCGTGACGCTCGTCGGCGCCAACGGCGCCGGCAAGACGACGCTCCTCGGCACCGTGGCCGGGCTCGTGCGCCCGCGCGCGGGCCAGATCACCTTCGCCGGCGAGGCCGTGGGGCGCCTTCGCCCCGAGCGCATCGTGGCGAAGGGCTGCTCGCTCGTGCCGGAGGGCCGCCAGGTCTTCGCCACGATGCCGGTCCGCGACAACCTCCTCCTCGGCGCGCACGTCCAGCTCGCGCGCGGCAGGAAGGAGGAGGTGTCCCGGGACCTCGAGCGCGTGTACGGCCTCTTCCCGGTGCTGAAGGCGCGGGACCGCCAGCTGGCCGGGACGCTCTCCGGGGGCGAGCAGCAGATGCTCGCCATCGGCCGCGCCCTCATGGCGCGCCCCAAGCTCCTCATGCTGGACGAGCCGTCCATGGGGCTCGCTCCGCTCGTGGTGAAGGAGATCTTCGGCATCGTCGCGCGCATCCGCGAGGAGGGGACCACCGTCCTCCTCGTGGAGCAGAACGCGCGGAGCGCGCTGCGCATCGCCGATCGCGGCTACGTCCTCGAGACCGGCCGCATCGTGCTCCAGGGCACTGCGGAGGAGCTCCTCCAGAACCGGGACGTGCAGCGCGCCTACCTCGGCGCCGATCTCGACGCGGAGAACAAGGTCGCTCCCTAGCGCCGCCGGCTTCAGCCGGCGGAACGAGCCGCGCCGAAGGCGCGGCCCCTGCGCTTCGCTGCTCGAGGTCCCCCTCGATCCGCAACTCACCGGACTCCGCTCGACGTCCCTGCAGACGGCGCTCGGGGTCAGCGCACCTCGAGGCGGCCGCGCAGCTCGGCGGCGAGGCGCTCCTCGACGGCGGCCGAGAGGGCCTGGAGGGCCCGCCGGCGCGCCTCCTCGGCGCGGCCGGAGGTGCCCTTCGCCGACTCGACGAACGTGACGAGGGTGCCC
>DATDDC010000321.1:0-4457 GCA_036523995.1 Anaeromyxobacter sp. | reverse complement strand
CGGCGAAGCCCCCTCCCGCGAAGCCCTGGACGGTCCAGCTCGCGGCCGCCCAGGACCGCACCGAGGCGGAGCGCCTCGCGGCGAAGTTCTCGTCGCTCAACCCCCGCATCGAGGAGGCCGAGGTGCCCGGCAAGGGCCGGTTCTGGCGCGTCCGGGTCGGCGGCTTCGACACGAGGGAGGCGGCGGAGCGGTACCTGCGGGACGTCGCCCGGGAAACCGGGGCGAAGGGGTTCGTCACGCCGACGCGGTGATCTAACGTTCGAGGCGCCATGGCCGAGTTCGAGAAGCCGAAGCGGGTGGAGAAGCCCTGGGGGCACGAGCTGTGGTGGGCCCGCACCGACCGCTACGTGGGCAAGCTCCTCCACGTGAAGGCGGGGACGCAGCTCTCGCTCCAGTACCACGTGAGGAAGGACGAGACGATCCACCTCTGGTCGGGCGACATGGTCCTCGTGCTGAAGGAGGACGGCCGCCTCGTCGATCACCGGATGCGCCCCGGCGACAGCTACCACGTTAAGCCCGGCACCGTGCACCGGATGCGGGCGGTGAGCGACTGCGACGTGCTCGAGGTCTCCACCCCCGAGGTGGAGGACGTCGTCCGCGTCGAGGACGACTACGGCCGGAAGAGCTGATCTCCGTCCGCCGCGATCCCCCCGACGCGCGAGCCGCGCGCTTCGCGCTTCTCACGGGGCGTGAAGAGCGCTTCGCACCACGGAGGGGCACCCTGGGTGAAGACGCGCTCCGGCGCGGACACGGCTCAGGGCCGGCCCAGCCGGGACCAGAAGAGGAGCGCGATCCCCGCCGCGAGCGCGATGGCCGCGCCGAGGAGGACGAGCATGCGCTTCGGGTCGGCGCGCTTCTCCCGCACGCCGTGCAGGGCCGGCATGGCGCCGGCGCGGACCCAGCGCGTGGACGTCTCGCCGCGCACCAGGTCCTCGTCCGAGAGGAACCCGTGGGCATAGAGATCGTGGAGATCCCGCAGCGTGGGCACGACGAGCTCGCGGCCACCCGCGTCGCGCACGAAGTAGCGCATCAGGCGGGCCCCAGCTCCGCGCAGAGCGCGTCCGCCACGCGCAGGCCGTCGACGGCCGAGGACACGATCCCGCCGGCGTATCCGGCCCCTTCCCCGGTGGGATAGACGCCGGCGAGCCCCGGCGACTGGAAGTCTGCGCCGCGGACGAGCCGGCACGGCGAGCTCGTCCTCGTCTCGACGCCGAGGAGGAGCGCCTCGTCGGTCACGAAGCCCCGCATGCGGCGCTCGAAGGCCCTGAGCCCGGCCCGGAGCGCCTCCTGGACGCGCGGGGGATAGAGCCTCGAGAGGTCGGCGGCCGTGGCGCCCGGCCGGTACGACGTCTTCCCGGGCGGAGCGCCCGGCTTCCCGGCGAGATAGGCGGAGAGGCGCTGCGCCGGGGCCCGGTAGCCGCCCCCGCCGAGCTCGAAGGCGGCTCGCTCCCACTTCCGCTGCCACTCGAGCCCCGCGAGCGCACCCTCGAAGCCCTCGGCGGCGAAGTCCGCCGGGGAGACCGCCACGACCATCCCGGCGTTGGCGAGGGGCGAGGAGCGGTGCGAGTTCGACATGCCGTTCGTGCAGATCATGTCGGGCTCCGTGGGCGTCGGCACCACGACGCCGCCGGGGCACATGCAGAAGGAGAACACGCCGCGCGCCTCGCCGCCGATCTTCGGGTTGTCGGCGAGCTTGTAGTCGGCGGGCGGCAGCTTGGGGTGCCGCTTCGCCGTGCCGTACTGGATGCGGTCGATGAGCGCCTGCGGGTGCTCGGCCCGGAACCCTGCGGCAAACGGCTTCGCCTCGATGGGCCAGCCCTGCGCGGCGAAGAGCTCGAAGAGCTCGCGCGCGCTGTTGCCCGGGGCGAGGACGAGCCGGTCGGACTCGAGCGTGCGGCCGTCCGCGAGCCGCAGGCCCCGGAACCGTCCCCCCGGAACGTCGAGATCGATCGCCCGGGCGCCCCAGACGAACGTGCAGCCGCCGCGCTCCAGCTCCGCCACCATGGCCGAGATCGCGCTCGGCAGGACGTCCGAGCCGACGTGCGGCTTCCCCTCGACGAGGATCCGCGAGGCGTTCCCGAAGCGGGCGAAGAGCTCCACCACCTTCCGCACCTCGGGGTGGTGGATGCGCGTGCCGAGCTTCCCATCGGTGTAGGCGCCGGCTCCGCCCTCGCCGAAGTTCATGTTCGATTCCGGGTCGAGCGCGCCGCCGCGCAGGAGCGCGGCCACGTCCCGCCTGCGCTCCGAGACGCGGCGCCCGCGGTCCACCACGACGGAGGGCACGCCGCGCTCGAGGAGCGCCCACGCGCAGAAGAGGCCGGCCGGGCCGGCGCCGAGGATGATGGGCGGCGACGCGGGCTTGCGCGCCCTCGCCGGAGGCGGAGCGGGCTCCGGGGCCGGGCTCACGTCCGGGGGAGCGCCGCGGATCTCGCCCTCGACCAGGACCTCCAGGTTCACGAGCCAGCGCGCGTGCCCCTTCTTCCGCGCGTCGAGCGAGCGGCGGACCACCCGCGCGTCGCGCAGGTGCTCGGGCGAGACGCCGAGCCTCTCGGCCGCGCGGCGCAGGACGAGAGCGTCGTCCTCGTCGAGCCAGAGGGGAATGTTGGAGACGCGGTAGCGCACACCGTAGCCTGCGAAGGACGTTACGCGGCGTGCTCGGTATCCCGCCAGCGCTGCGAACTTTCCTACGCAGTGATCACACCCTCCGTGCGAGGGCTGGCTCGCCTAACCCCTGGGAATCATTGGCTACCCCACAGGGGTTCACTGGTGGCCTGTGCCTTGCTCGTGGGAGGGTCACCGCTAAGTTCACGGGTCGTAGTCTCCGTCCGGGGAGAACGCAATGGTGCCGAGCGCGCTCGACTGCAAGGGAACCCAGATCCTCGCGAAGTCGCTCTTCAAGGAGCTTCGCGGGAACGGGTACTCGACGAACCAGATCCTGAGCCTCTCGACAGAGCTCATCGATCTCGTGACGCAGGACCTGAAGGTCGAGCACGCCCAGGCGGCGGCCGCGGCGCAGACGCCGCCCGCGAACGAGCCGGGCGCCGAAGTTCGCGCAGCCGTGTGAGCGGGCCGCGCCTCGAGCGCGGATCGAGGGACGAGACGCTTTCGAAACGGCGCCCCATCGGGCGCCGTTTCTGCGTTCGATGGGTGCGTGCAGTTCCTTGGTTTCCGTTGACGCCCCACGGTGCGAAGGGTAGGTTAGCCGCCTCTTTTTCCTCGCTTTTCCTCTTCCCACGGCCTCGGAGGGGTCATCGCAATGGCACGCATCGCTATCAACGGATTCGGACGCATCGGCCGCTGCATCGTTCGGGCGGCGATCGAGCGGGGTGACAAGGACCTCGAGTTCGTCTCCGTGAACGACCTCACCGACACGAAGACCCTCGCCCACCTCCTCAAGTACGACTCGGTCCACGGGCCCCTCAAGGCCGACGTGAAGCCCACCGAGAAGGGCATCCTCGTGAACGGCAAGGAGATCCAGGTCACGGCCATCAAGTCGCCGGCCGATCTCCCGCATGCCGCCAACAAGGTCGACCTCGTGCTCGAGTGCACGGGCCTCTTCACCGAGCGGGAGAAGGCGGAGGGGCACCTCAAGGCGGGCGCGCCGCGCGTCCTCATCTCGGCTCCGGCCAAGGGCCCGGACATCACCGTCGCCTTCGGCATCAACCACCAGCAGATCGACAAGGCGAAGCACAAGATCATCTCGAACGCGTCGTGCACGACGAACTGCCTCACCCCGGTCGCGAAGGTCCTGCTCGAGAGCTTCGGCATCAAGCGCGGCCTGATGACGACGATCCACTCGTACACGAACGACCAGAACCTCCTCGACCTGCCGCACAAGGACCTGCGCCGCGCCCGCGCCGCCGCGCTGTCGATGATCCCCTCGACGACCGGCGCCGCGAAAGCGGTCGGCCTCGTGCTGCCGGAGCTGAAAGGAAAGTTCGACGGGATCTCCGTGCGCGTGCCGACGCCGAACGTCTCGCTCGTCGACCTCACCGTCGAGATGGAGAAGGCGGCGACGGCCGAGGAGATCAACGCGGCGTTCAAGAAGGCGGCCGACGGCGCGCTGAAGGGCGTGCTCGAGTACTCCGAGGCCCCGACGGTGTCGGTGGACTACAACGGCAACCCGGCCTCCTCCATCTTCGACGCGACCAGCACCTTCGTCATCGACGGCACGTTCGCGAAGGTGTTCGCCTGGTACGACAACGAGTGGGGCTTCTCGAACCGCATGGTCGACGTCGCCAGGTACCTCACGAAGTAGGCGGCCATGGCGCTCAAGACCATCGACGCCCTCGAGCTCGGGGGGAAGCGCGTCTTCATCCGGGTGGACTTCAACGTCCCGCTGGAGGACGGGCGCGTGACGGACGACGCGCGCATCCGCGCCGCCCTGCCCACCATCCAGCACGCGGTGAAGGCGAAGGCCAAGGTGATCCTGGCCTCGCACCTCGGCCGCCCCAAGG
>DATDDC010000320.1:0-5824 GCA_036523995.1 Anaeromyxobacter sp. | reverse complement strand
CGCCGGTGAAGATCGGCGTGTCGCTCTCGTCGTCGACCTCGTCCGGCGGCGTGGCCGCTCCGGCGGGGAACACGCTCTACGGCGACGTGCCCCGCACGGCGCCCGATCCCGCGGAGGTGAAGCCCTACCGCTCCGAGCGCTACGTGCCGCCCACGCAGGTGACGGTCCTGCCGCGCCCCATCGGCGAGTGCCGGCCGCCCAAGGAGGTGTATCCGGAGGCCGCGCTCCGCCTTGGCATCGAGGGCGTGGTGGTGCTCTCCGTCACCTTCGACGAGAAGGGCGGCATCGCGGACGCGCGCGTGATCGAGGACCCCGGCCACGGCCTGGGAGATGCGGCCGTCCGCACCCTGAAGAAGTACTGCCGCTTCGAGCCCGGCCGCGTCGGCAGCGAGGCCGTGGCCACGACGCTCCGCTACAAGGTCCGGTTCGAGCTGCCGTAGCCGCGGCGGAGCCCCTCGATCGCTACTCCAGCACCGCCGCCCCGATGACGCCCGCGTCGTCGCCGAGCCAGGCGCGCTCCACCGTGAGCGCGCGGGCCGCGGACCGCGAGACCTTCTCGTCGAAGTGCGCCTGCACGAGCGCGGCGAGCGCCGGGCAGCCGAGCAGCACGCCGCCGCCCAGGATCATGCGCGCCGGGTTCAGGACCGTGACGAGGTTCGCCATGGCGGTGCCGAGGAGCTCGCCCACGTCGGCCCAGAGCGCCTGCGCGTAGGGATCGCCGGCGCGGTAGGCGTCGTCCACGAGGCTCGCGTTCACGCGGGCGAGGTCGCCGCCGGCGAGCTGCATCACCGACGTGCGCGCCCCCGCGCCGATCTCCTCGCGCACCCGGGCCGCGACGTTCACGCCGGACGTGTACGCCTCGAGGCAGCCGAGCTCGCCGCAGCCGCAGCGCCGCGGCGACGGCTCCGGCCGCGGCGGCCGGACCTTGACGTGCCCGAACTCGCCCGCCACGCCGGAGGCGCCGTGGTGGAGCCGCCCGCCGGCGATGATCCCCGAGCCCACGCCCGAGCCGACGAAGACGAGGACCGCGTCGTCGATCCCCTTGGCCGCGCCGAAGCGCTTCTCCCCCCACGCGGCGACGGCGAGGTCGTTCGCCACGCTCACGCGCACGCCCAGCGCGGCCGAGAGGAGCTCGCCGAAGGGCACGTCCCGCCACCCCAGGTTCGGCGCGTTCATGACGAGGCCGGTCGTGCCCAGGCACTGCCCGGCCACGCCCACGCCCACGCCCCCCGGGCCCGGCGCCGCCGGCAGGCCGGCAGCCCCGGAGGCCTCCGCCAGGGCGTGCCGGATCACCTCGACCACCGCGGCCGGCGCGCGATCGCGGAGGGGCTCCTTGTGCGCCGCCACGATCTCGCCCGTATCGGTGTCGACCACCGCGGCGCGGGCGTTCGTGCCGCCGAGATCCACGCCGAGGGCGACCGGCGCCACGCCCTACGCTCCCAGCTCCCGCAGGAGGGCGTCGACCTTGCCTCGGACGAGCGCCTGGATCTCCTCGAGGCGCGCCTTGGTCTTCGCCTCGAAGCGAAGGACGAGGAGCGGCTGCGTGTTGGACGCGCGCACGAGCCCCCAGCCGTCCGGGAACACCACGCGCACGCCGTCGACCGTCACGGCGTCGTAGCGGGTGCGGAAGAACTCCTGCGCGCGCTTCACCACCTCGAACTTCTTCTCCTCCGGGCAGTCCACGCGCAGCTCCGGCGTCGAGAACGTCCGCGGCACGTCCGCGAGCAGGGACGAGAGCGGCGCGTCGGTGCGGGAGAGCAGCTCGAGCAGCCGGCCCGAGGAGTAGATGCCGTCGTCGAAGCCGAACCAGCGGTGGCCGAAGAAGATGTGGCCGCTCATCTCGCCGGCGAGGAGGGCCTTCTCCTCCTTCATCTTCGCCTTGATGAGGCTGTGGCCCGCCTTCCACATGACGGCGCGGCCGCCCCGCTTCGCGATGTCGTCGTACAGCGTGAAGGAGCACTTCACCTCGGCCACGATGGCGGCGCCCGGCTCCTCGGCCAGGAGCGCCCGGGAGAAGAGGATCATGAGCTGGTCTCCCCAGAGCACGTTCCCCTTCTCGTCCACCGCGCCCACGCGGTCCGCGTCGCCGTCGTAGGCGATCCCGACGTCGGCGCCGACGTCCTTCACCTTCGATTTCAGGTCTTCGAGGTTCCTCTCCACCGTGGGATCGGGGTGGTGGTTGGGGAAGCGGCCGTCCATCTCCACGAAGAGCGGCACGACGTCGATGCCGAGCGACTGGAAGAGCGGCACGGCCACGACGCCGCCCGTGCCGTTCCCCGCGTCCACCACGACCTTGAGCTTGCGCTTCCCGAGGCGGAGGTTCTGCCGCACGTATTCCTTGTAGGGCGTGACGACGTCGTAGGACGAGACGCTGCCCGAGCCGCTGGCGAGCTTCCCCGACTCGGCCAGCCTGCGGAGCGCCTGGATCTCCTCTCCGTGGAACGTGGCCGCGCCGAGGCCGACCTTGAGGCCGTTGTACTCGGGCGGGTTGTGGGAGCCGGTGATCATGCAGATCCCGTCCACGCCCGCCGTGTGCGCGGCGAAGTAGGTGAGCGGCGTCGGCACGATGCCGAGGTCGAGCACGTCGACGCCCGTGAAGCGCAGCGCCGAGATCATGGCGCTCGCGAACCTCGGGCCGGAGAGGCGCGCGTCGCGGCCCACGGCGGCCTTGCGGCCGCCTGCCTCGCGGATGCGCGTCCCGAGGGCCTTCCCGACGAGGTGCACGGCCTCCTCGGTGAGGTCCTGGTCCACGAGCCCGCGGATGTCGTACTCGCGGAAGATGGTGGGGGAGAGCTTCGCCATGGCGATGGTCCTCGATCTCGTCAATGTTCGCGCGCCGCCGCGGCCGGGGCAGTCCCCCGGAACGGCTCGGAGGGGGCTACAGCACCTCGTCCCGGCCGCGCCGCGAGAGCTCCTCCACCGCCTTGCGCACGTCCTGGGCGCGATCGCGGCGGCACACGAGCACGGCGTCGCCCGCGTCCACCACGATGACGTCCTCGATCCCCACCACCGCCACGGGACGCCTCCCGTCCGCCACCACCACGTTGTTCCGCCCGTCGATGACGAGGGCGTCGCCCTCCGCCACGTTGCCGAGGTGATCCGTGGCGCGCACGTCGGAGAGCGCGGCGAAGCTGCCCACGTCGGACCAGCCGAAGTCCGCCGGCACGACGGCGATGCGCTTCGACTTCTCCATGACGCCGTAGTCGATCGAGATCGACGGGCAGTCCGGGAAGACGCGCCGCAGGGTGCGCGCGTAGCCGGGCGTGCCCAGGGCGCCCTGGATGACGTCGAGCTGCTCGCCCAGGACCGGCATGGCCCGGCGGATCTCGTCCAGGATGACGTCGGCGCGGAACACGAAGATGCCCGAGTTCCAGAGATAGCCGCCGTCGGCCAGGTAGCGGGCCGCCGTGACCACGTCGGGCTTCTCCACGAAGCGCTCGACCTTGTGCGCCTGGGCGCGCCCCCTCGCCTTGCCGCGCCCGCCGAGGCGCGGCCCGACCTTGAGGTAGCCGTATCCCGTCTCCGGCCGCGACGGCCGGATGCCGATGGTGGCGATGACCCCCGTCGAGGCGAGCTGGGCGGCCGAGGCGACCGCGTCGCGGAACGCCTTGGGCCTCGAGATGTGGTGATCGGCGGGGAGCATGGCCATGACGCCCCGGGGATCCCGGGCCTGCACGTGCACCGCGGCGAGCCCGACGCAGGGGGCGGTGTTGCGCGCGCACGGCTCCACGATGAAGTTGCCCTCGGGGAGGTCCTTCAGCATCCGGCGCGCCGCGCGGACGTGGGCGGGCCCGCACACGACGTAGGTGTCGCGCGCCCGCGCCAGCGGCGGGAGCCGCGCCACCGTGGCCTCGAGGAGCGGGGCGTCGCCCGCGAGCGGCAGGAACTGCTTCGGCCGATCCTTGCGCGAGAGCGGCCAGAACCGCGTCCCCGATCCGCCCGCCATGACCACCGGATAGACCTTCACGCCGTCCTCCACAGGCCGAGGAGCTCCCACACGATCCGCGCCGTGGCGCCCCAGAGCACCTCTTCGCCGAGGGTGAAGTAATGAACGTCGAGGCTCATCCCGTAGACCTGGCGCGGCTCGACCCGGTGCACCCCAGGCGCGAGGAGCTTCGCGAGCGGCACGTGCAGGATCTCCTCCACCTCGCTGGGCGCGGCGACGTAGGGGTAGGGATATGGCACGGAGGCCACCCACGGCGTCAAGCGAAAGGCGGTCGAGAGGACGAGGGTCTCGGAGAGCCTCCCCAGCACCTCGGCGCGATCGCGGGGGAGGCCGATCTCCTCCTCCGCCTCGCGCAGCGCCGCCTGGAGCGGCTCCTCGCCCGGCTCGATGCGGCCGCCGGGCACGCTGAGCTGGCCCGCGTGCCTGCGCATGTGCCGGGGCCGGCGCGTGAGGAGGAGGTGCGGCTCGCCCTGCCGCTCGTGGAGCGGCACGAGCGCGGCGGCGCGGGTGAAGCCGCCCGGCGGCAGGTGCTCGGGGGGGATCCGGTCCACCGGCGCCGTGCCCGGCGCGTGCGCCGCCAGCGCGGCCCGCAGCCGCTCGAGCGTCATCGCCTGGGCGCCTCCGTCGACGGAGCGGGCGCGGGCGGCGCCTCTCCCGCGGGGAGGACCCCGTTCCAGATGAGCGCGGCGATGGCGAGCCCCGCGGCGATGCGCCAGGCCACGAAGACGTAGGTCGTACGCGTGCGCAGCCAGCCCAGGAGCCAGCCGATGACGAGGTATCCGGCCACGGCGGACACGGCCGTGCCCACCGCCGTGGCGAGCGCCCAGTCGGGAGCGCCGCGCAGCACGGGAACGGTCTTCCAGAGCTTGTAGACCCCCGCCCCGAGGATGATGGGGACGGAGAGCAGGAAGCTGAAGCGCGCGGCCGCCTCGCGGGTGAGGCCGAGCAGCATGCCGGTCGTGATGGTCGTGCCGGAGCGCGACGAGCCGGGCACGAGCGCCACGGCCTGCCCCACGCCGATGAGGAACGCGTCGCGCGCCCGGACGTCCTCGACCCGCCGCTCGTGCCGCGCCAGCCGCTCGGCGAGGAGGAGGACGAGCCCGAGCACGACGAGGGAGCCCGCGATGACCCAGTTGCCGAGGGCCTCGATGCGGCGCTCGAGGAGCTTCCCCGCCAGGGCGGCCGGCACGGTGCCGAGCACGATGTACCAGCCGAGGCGCGACTCCGGCGTCTCGAGCGGGCGGAGCCGCGCGATGGAGCGGGCCCCGGCGTAGAGGAGCGCGGAGATCTCGCGCCGGAAGTAGACCAGCACGGCGAGGGTGGTCCCCGACTGGATGATGGTGGTGAAGGCGCGGAAGCGGGCGTCGGCCAGATCGTTCCCCAGCAGCTCGCCGAACACGAGCAGGTGCGCGGTCGAGGAGACCGGCAGGAACTCGGTGGCGGCCTGGACGAGGCCGAGGAGGACGGCGGCGAGGAGGTTCATCGGAGCGGCAACGTAGCCGCTCGGCGGCGCGGGCGCCACCGGGGGAACGCGACGGCTCGACCGCGACCGCGACCCCGACCTCGACCCCGACCTCGACCCCGACCTCGACCCCGACCTCGACCGCGACCTCGACCGCGACCTCGACCGCGACCCCGTCCCGATCAGGCGGCGGGACGCAGGCCCGAGCCCGGTGCCGCTAATACCGATAGTGATCCGACTTGAACGGCCCGTCCGGGGGGATGCCGAGGTAGTCGGCCTGCCGCTTCGTGAGCCGGGTGAGCTTCGCGCCGATCTGCTCGAGGTGGAGCGCGGCCACCTTCTCGTCGAGGTGCTTGGGGAGGACGTAGACCCTGCGCTCGTACCTGGCGCGGTTCGTGGCGAGCTCGATCTGCGCG
>DATDDC010000319.1:0-7655 GCA_036523995.1 Anaeromyxobacter sp. | reverse complement strand
TTGTTCGTCGACCTTTCACTCGCGCGCGGCCTCGAGGACCACGAGGTCGTCCCGGTGGACCACCTCGTCGAGGTACTTATACCCGAGGGCGCCCTCGATCTCGCTCGTCTTGAGGCCGGCGATGCGGCGCAGCTCGTCCGCCGCGTAGCCCGCGAGCCCCCGCGCGAAGGGGCGGCCCCGATCGACCGCGATGTCCACCGGATCGCCCACGCCGAAGTGGCCGTCCACCCCCTTCACCCCGGACGGCAGGAGCGAGCGGCCCTGCTCCACCAGCGCGCGGCGGGCGCCGGGATCGACGAGGATCATCCCCTTGCCGCGGGCGGCGGCGGCGAGCCACCCCTTCCTGGACGAGAGCCGCTCCGTCCCCGGCGCGAAGACCGTCCCCACCGGCTCGCCGCGGAGCAGCGCCGCGAGCGCTCCCGGACGCCGGCCGGAGAGGAGGGCCGTGGCGACGCCCTGGGCCGAGAGGCGGCGGGCGGCCTTCACCTTCGTCGCCATGCCGCCCACGCTCCGCTCGCTGCCCGCCCCGCCCGCCATCCGCTCGATCTCCGACGTGACGCGCGGCACCTCGCGCACCAGCGAGGCCCCGGGCTCCGCCGGGTTCCGGTCGAAGAGGCCCTCCACGTCGGTGAGCATGGCGACGAGGTCCGCCTCGACGCAGCCCGCGACGAGTCCGGCGAGCGTGTCGTTGTCCCCGACCTTGATCTCGTCGACGGCCACCGTGTCGTTCTCGTTCACGACCGGGATGACGTCCTCGCCGAGGAGCCGATCCAGGGTGCGCCGCGCGTTGAGGAAGCGCTTGCGCGAGGCGAGGTCGTCCGCGGTGAGGAGGACCTGGGCGACGCTGCGGCCGTGCGCCCCGAGCGCCTCGCCCCAGGCGGCCATGAGGTGGGGCTGGCCCACGGCGGCGCAGGCCTGCTTCGTGGGGATGTCCCAGGGCTTCCCCCTGGCGCGGGCGAGGCCGAGCCGCTCCGCCCCGAGCGCCACGGCGCCGGACGAGACGAGAACGAGCTTGCGGCCGCGCGTGGCCTCGGCGAGCTCCGCCGCCAGGCGCGCGCAGTTCTGGCGGTCGAAGCGGCCGGACGCGTCGGTGAGCGTGCCGGTCCCCACCTTCACGACGATCCGCCTCGCCTTGCCGAGGGCGCTCCGGGGCATGGTGCGCGCATCTTAGCGGCATTCCGTGCCCGGCACGGGGTCACGGCAGCCGATACGACACCGACGCCGCGATGGGCATGAGGTTCGCGCCCGCCTCGGCCGAGACCTGGAAGTACACGAAGTAGCCGTAGGCGGAGTTGTCGACCTTGCGCTCCTTCACGACGTCGGTCTCGGCGTACCGCACCTCGGCGCGCGCGCCGCTCGTCGCGAGCCCGGAGAGCACGACGTCGTCGGTGCGGTACAGGTACGCCGCGCCGTCGAAGCGCTCGTCCGCGTCCCAGAACGTGTAGGAGAAGCCGGTGACGATGGCGCCGTCGGGCAGCGTGATGGGCACGACGAGGAAGTCGTCCTCCCCGGAGGTCTGGTAGCGGCCCACGCCGCCCTGGACCGTCCCCTGCGCCGTGCCCGTGGTCGAGACCCTCGGCACGCCCGCCAGGGCCGCGACCGAGGCGACGCCCTTGGGCAGCCGCTGGCAGACGACGGTGCCGTCCTCGGCGACGACGCGGATGGCCGAGCCGGGCGCGCAGGTGCCGGTGATGCGCGCCTGCTTCGAGGCGAGCACCTCGGCCTGCTTCACGATCTCCACCGAGTGGATCTCGAGCGCCCCGGTGACCTCCGGCGGCATCCGCTCGATGGCGAGGCGGCCCGTCGACACCTGCGCCGCGTCGATGGGGTGGCCGCCGGGGTAGTCCTTCGAGGGGCCGCCCGCCGCGGGCCGGGCAGCCTCCTCGTCCTGGACGCGCAGCGCCGAGACGGCGAAGGCGATCCCCGCCGCGAGCGCGAGCCCAGCCGCGACGAGGGCGATCCGCTTCGGGCGCATGCCAAGCTTGTATCGTGCCCGGAGGCTTGCCTTCAACGCGAGGGGGCTAAGCCCCGGCGATCCCGCGGCCTACCTGCACGATCCCGAACCCGGCGAGCACGATCCCGGAGAGGAATCCGAGACTGCGAGTGAAGCGCGCGCCGTTCCGCAGGGACTGCGCGAGGAGGTAGGCCTGGAAGGGCCCGGGCGTGGCCGCCGCGCCGAAGCCGAGCGCGAGCCCTCTCAGCAGGATCGCCACGGCCCTTCCTACCGCGCCTCGAGCTTGAGGCCCATGCCGATCATCGCGAGGATGGCCTCGGCGTTCCCCTTCGCGTCGTTCACGGGGTGGTGATCGTGCGGCGTCCGGCGGAGGTGCTTCCACGGAGCGTACGCGTCCTTCACGAGCCCGCAGTAGAGGTCGCCGATGCGGCGGCCGCTCCAGCCGAACGGATTGCGGCCGAGGTAGGTGTGGAAGTACCAGTTGATGAACTGCCAGTCGAAGGCGAGGTTGTCCGAGAAGAAGACGGGCTTCCCGCGGGTGGTGGCGAGCACCCAGCGCTCGAAGGCCTCCATCACCGGCGCCGGCTCGTCGTGGCGCAGGTGCTCCTCCCGCGACACGCCGGAGATGGCGAGGGCCTCCGGCAGGAACAGATCCGAGATGGGCCTCGTCCTCCCGTGGAAGGTCCGGGAGAGGCCGGGCTCCACGACGACGGCGCCGAACGAGACCATCGAGTACTTGCCCGGGATCGGCCCATCCGACTCGACGTCCACGACGTACAGCGACAAGGCGGCACCTCCGGGCGCGTAGGGTAGCGGCGGAGGTCCCGCCGGGCAAAACGGAGCCGGGTCCTCGAGCGGCGGTTGCCCGAACCCCAGGCTCGGCGAGGACCCATGGTCCGGCGCCGCAGGCAAGCCCGTGATCGCGGCTCGTCGCGACCCCGATCTTCCCGCCGGAACATTCGTTTTCGGATCTCGGGCGAAAACCCGTCTTTTCCCGCGTTGGCGGCATGGATCTTTCATACGGGCTCTGGGATACGTGCAGCCCGCCGGCGCGTCCCGCCGGCGCTTTCGGGGGAAGTCATGAACGGCCAGCTGGCCGCAGTGGTTCCGAAGATCATTCGGATGGACGGTGTGTTCGACGTGCCCGCGGCCCAGCGCCTCGCGCAGGAGCTCGCCGCCGCCGGCGACGGAGAGATCCGGATCGATCTCACGCGCGTCCGCGAGTTCTCCGACTTCGGCGTCGCGCTCCTCGCGCGCGAGCTGGCGGGCCGCGCCCGCGCCACCGTGCTGGGCCTGCGCCAGCACCACATCCGGCTCCTTCGCTATCTCGGCATCGAGGCGGGGGGAGCGGAGGCGGAGCCCGTCGAAGTCGCCTGATCGCGAGGGCGGCACGGGGCCGCGCGCGCCCCGGGCGCGCCGGGGCCTCCCCGGCGCTCGATTCACCTTCGGCTCGATTCCGGACGGCGGCATGGCTATGCTTCCGTCCGGCGCGAATGCAAGAAGTCTTCGGCAACACCCTCGGCCTCAAGCCCTCCCAGCTCCACGCCCTCCGCCGCACCTATCGCCGCCGCGTCGACGCCCGGTCGATCGTCTCGCCCGAGCTCGCCCGCCACCTGTGCGAGGTGTCGCTCGAGACGAACCGGCAGATCGGGGTGTTCCTCGATCGCAAGGGCGACGTGCAGGCGGTCATCGTGGGCGACGCGCGCCGCCTCGACCTCCCCGACGTGGGCCGCGCCCGCGCCGGAGAGAGCCGCCTGCGCGGCATCCGGCTCGTCCACACGCACCTGAACGGCGAGCCGCTCACGCGTGACGACCACACGGACCTCGCGCTGCTCCGCCTCGATCTCGTGGCGGCGGTCGAGGTGGGCGAGGACGGGCTGCCGGGGAAGGTGCACTACGCGCACCTCCTCCCCGAGAACCCGCAGGGCGAGATGTGGAAGGACGAGCAGGCGGGCGGGGTCCACGACCTCGCCTACGACGCGCTCGCCGGGGCGCTGGCGCTCGAGGAGGAGTTCGCCCGGGCGCGGGCCGTGCGCCGGACCGGTGGGGCGGAGCGCGCCATCCTCGTGGGCTTCGGCGGGAAGGACCGCGGCCGCGCCGAGGCGGAGGCCTCGCTCGAGGAGCTGCGCGAGCTCGCCCGGACGGCGGGTGTCGAGGTGCTCGAGGCGACGCTGCAGACGCGCCGCGACCCCGACCCGCGCTACCTCATCGGCAAGGGCAAGCTCGAGGACGTCGTGCTCCGCTCCATGCAGCGGATGGCGACGCTCATCGTCTTCGACGCGGAGCTCTCGCCCTCCCAGGCGCGCCACATCGCCGAGGCGACGAGCCTCAAGATCCTCGACCGTACCCAGCTCATCCTCGACATCTTCGCCCAGCGCGCCCAGAGCGCCGACGGGAAGCTCCAGGTCGAGCTGGCGCAGCTCCGCTACCTGTACCCGCGGCTCGTGGGCCGCGACGACTCGCTCTCGCGGCTCGCCGGCGGCATCGGTGGGCGCGGGCCCGGCGAGACGAAGCTCGAGATCGACAGGCGGCGCGTGCGCGACCGCATCACGGCCCTGGAGCGGCGCATCGAGGCGCTCGGCGCGGACCGCCACCTGCGCCGCAAGCAGCGGAACGCCCGCGGCCTGCCGGTGCTCTCCATCGTCGGCTACACCAACGCCGGGAAGTCGACGCTCCTCAACGCCCTCACCGACTCGCGCGTCCTCGCGGAGGACAAGCTCTTCGCCACGCTCGACCCCACCAGCCGGCGGCTGCGCTTCCCGCGCGACCGCGAGGTCATCGTCACCGACACGGTGGGGTTCATCCGCGATCTGCCGCCCGATCTCGTGAACGCGTTCCGCGCCACGCTCGAGGAGCTCCGCGACGCGGACCTGCTCCTGCACGTCGTCGACGCGTCGGATCCCCGCCACGGGGAGCAGGCGCGCGCCGTCGAGGCGATCCTGGGCGATCTCGGCCTCGGCGAGAAGCGGCGCCTCCTCGTCCTGAACAAGGTCGACCGGCTGGCGCCGGGCGAGGGCCAGGCGATGGCCCACCGGGACGACGCCGTCGCCGTCTCCGCTGCGACGCGCGATGGGCTCCCGGAGCTCCTCCACGCCTGCGACCGCATCCTGTGGGCCAACCGCCTCGTCCCCTTCGACGACGTGGCGAAGGGCGCGCCCGCCCCGCCGGAGCTCCCGGCCTCGCCCGGCCGCTCTCCCGGCGGGGGAGAGGCGCTTCTCGGCCGCGCCCGCCGGGTCTAGAGTCCCCTGGCCCATGTCGCGCCCAGCCGCCCTCGCCGCGCTCGCCCTCCTCCTCGGCTGCTCGCGCGGGGAGTCCGAGGCGAAGCGCCGGCTCTTCTCGCGGGACGACTCCGCCTCGCGCAAGGAGGAGGCGTTCGACTTCGACAAGCCCGCCGCCGCGCTCGCCCTCTCCCCGGACGACGTGGCGCGGCGCCTGGGCTCGTTCGAGTGGACCGCCGCCGTGGAGTGGACGCTCTCGCGCGAGGGCGACGACGCCCGGCGCGTCCGCTCGGTGGAGCGCCACCGCATCCGCCAGTCCGCCAACGGGGAGTTCGACGTCATCGCAGACATCGACCCCGGCCTCGGCCCGGGCTCGGTGACGGGGAAGGAGGTCGTCTTCGCGGGCGAGCGCACCTACGCCCGGGCGAAGCACGCTGCCTTCCGCGAGAGGCCCACCGATCGCGGCCGCGACGCCCGCCGCTTCCGCGACGAGAGCTTCACCGTCGCGGCGTCGATGGCGCGCCTGTGCGGGGAGCTGTCGCTCACGCCCGCGGGCGAGGGGACGGCGCTCGGCCGGCGCGCGAGGCGCTACCGGATCGCGCTCGCCCCCGGCGCGGCGGCCCCTCCTCCCGCGGCGCGACCGGCGGGTCTTCCTCCTCCGGACGACGACACGAAGAGGCGCTCGCGCTTCCTCGAGGGGCGCGTCCCCGCCTCGGCCGACGGAGAGCTCCTCCTCGACGCCGCGACCGGCGTGCCGCTGCGGATGCGCCTCGCCGCGGCGTTCACGGTGAAGGACGAGCCGGGGGTCCGGGCCACGGTGGACCTCCTCGCGCAGGTGAGGGCGCTCGGCGGCGAGGTGGCCGCCATCGTGGCGCCGAAGGCGCTCCCGGACGAGCGCAAGCCCGCCGGCGTGGCCGCCGCGCTCGACGCCGCGGGGCTGCGCAAGCGCGGCGAGGAAGGGAAGGCCGGGCGCGAGGAGCCGACCGACGAGCCCACCGAGTGAGCCGTGCCTGATCAGGTTTCCCGAAGAGGGGAAGCCCATGCGCACGCTCGCCGTCCTCGCGCTCGCCGCAGGGCTCGCGGCCGGGCAGACGGGCTGAGCCCGCCGCCGGCGCCGCGCAGCCCGCCTCACCGGGCCGGCCGCCCCAGCCGCCTCCACTCGACCATGAGGCAGCGATCCTGCACGACGAGGATCCCCTCGCGGGCGAGCGCCTCGGCCGCGGCGTCGTTGCGGATCCCGAGCTGCATCCAGACGGCGCGCGGCCGCTTCGCCAGGAGGTCCCCGAGGTGGGCGGCGACGTCGGACGGTCGCCGGAAGACGTCCACTAGGTCCACGGGGCCGGGGACGTCCGCGACCTTCCGGTAGACGGGCTTCCCGAGGATCTCCTTCACGGCCGGGTAGTAGACCGGCACGGGGACGATCTCGAGCCCCGCGCTCGCGAGGTACTTCGGGACGTAGAAGGCGGCCCGGTCGGCCTGCGCCTCGGTCTTCATTCCGAGCACCGCCACGCGCTTCGTCGTGGAGAGAAGGTCCCGGATCTTCGCGTCGTCGGTGAGGATGTGGTCCTTCCAGTCGGCCATGGGGCTCTCCTCCGCCATCTCCTGAGTGAGAGTCTCGCCAGCGGGGGCCGGTGCGCCACGCGGCGCGCGGCCGCCGGTCCAGCCCGAGCTGCTCGCGCGGCTGAATCGCCAGGAACGCCGGGCGCTTCCACGCTCGCCCGGAGGGCGGCCGGCCATCGAAAAATGGACAGCGCCGGATCGGCGCCTACGATGGCTCCATGGTGATGACGAGGAAGGGCCATGCCGTCGTGACCGAAGGAGCGGCGCAGTCCGTCCTCCGGCGCGGCACGGCGAGGGACCTCACCCCGGAGGAGGAAAGGGTGATGCGGATGCGGCTCGGCGCCTCGCCGCCGAGGTCCGCGCCGCTCGAGCGCGCGGTCGAGGGGCCGAGCGACCTCGAGATCGAGCTCCGCGCGGCGGAGATCGAGGCGTACATGCGCTGGAAGGCGCGCGAGGAGGAGAGGGTCGCCCCTCCGCGCGCGCCCGCGACGCCGCCCGTCCCCTCGCGCACCAAGGAGAAGATCGTCCGGGCCCTCCGGAAGAAGATCTAGCTCGGGCCCGTCCGCGGCTCGACCGGCGAGGGGCCGTCAATCCGAGGAGAGCCCGGCGATCTCCGCCGCCTGGCCCGTCAGCCGCAGGATGTGCATCCCCGTGTTGGCGCGGTCGACGATGTAGACGAGGCCGCGACCGTCCACCTCCACGTTGTTCGTCTGGATGACGACGTCGCAGACCGCGTCGACGCCGAGCTTGCAGCCCTCCGGGCGCGGATCGGTGTTCGCGGTGGTGGCCGGGATGAAGAAGCCGACCTCGCGCGGGCTGAAGGGCTCGCGGATGTCGATGGCCCGGACGCCGGCGTTGAACCAGGAGACGAACACGAGCTTGCCGTAGAAGACGCTCGTGAAGGACTCGTTGCTCGAGTGCGA
>DATDDC010000318.1:0-3660 GCA_036523995.1 Anaeromyxobacter sp. | reverse complement strand
GGCAGGAGCACCGCGAACTCCTCGCCCCCGATGCGCGCCACGAAGTCGCCCACCCGCAGCGCCGCGGCGGTGCGCGCCGCCACGCCGGCGAGCACGGCGTCGCCGGCCGCGTGGCCGTGGGCGTCGTTCACCTGCTTGAAGCGGTCCACGTCGAGGACGAGCGCGGAGAGCGGCGATCGTCCGCGCAGGGCCCGGGCGGCGGCGCGCGACAGCTCCTCCTCGAGGGCGCGGCGGTTGGGAAGGCCGGTGAGCGCGTCCGTGCGCGCGAGCCGCGCCAGGTCCTCGAGGTGCCGCCCCGCCGCATCGCCTGGGGCGACGTAGGCCGCGACGAACGCTCCCACCCGGATGCGCTCTCCGCCGCGGAGGCGGCGCCGCTCGACCCGGTGGCCCTCCACCCAGGTGCCGTTCGTCGAGCCGAGGTCCACGAGCACGTGCCCGCCCTCCTCCGGCGCGATGCGCGCGTGGCGCCGCGAGACGTCGTCGGAGGGAAGCGGCACGGTGCAGGCCGCGTCGCGCCCGAGCACGACCTCCTCCGCGAGCGGGACGGTGAGCCCCAGGACCGCCTCGCCCTCGACGAAGACGAGCGTGGCCGCGCCGGCGCGGGGCGCCTCCTCCTCGGGCGGGCCGGGCGGGCGGATGCGCGTCGAGTCGCCCAGGTCACACCCGCCAGTTCACGTGCTCGAAGTCGGCGTCGGGGATGGAGACGGCGAGGAACCCGTAGCGCGGGAGCCGCTCCACCTCGACCTCGCCGCGCAGGGCGTGGACCGAGATGGCGACCTTCGTCTTCGGAGCGAGGCCGAGCGCCGCGAAGGGGAGCGCGATCTCGAGCACGGCGGAGAACGCCGCCCGGCCCAGCTCCTCCGCGCCGCTCCGTCCCGGACGCGCCTTGCCGTCGGGCGCGACCGGAAAGTCCACGGTGATGCGCCGGTCCGAGAGGACCACCACCCGCACCGCGGTCGCCAGCTCCGCCGCCCGGGCCGCCGACTCCGCGGGGTCGAGCCGGAGGTAGAGCGACTCGAGATCGAACCCGTAGTACAGGACGCGGAACGCCTGGGCGCCGCCGTACATCGAGCCGCGGTGCTGGCCGGGCCGGTACAGGCCCGAGCCCTGCCACTCGAAGTAGGTCGTCTCCCGCCCGTCGATGTCGGGCGAGACGAGGAACGTGGGCTCGCGGAGGGGCTTCGCCTCGGCGCTCACGGCGGCCAGGTCGCCGGGGCGCTTGATGGGCTCGAGCGCCTCGGGCGGCGCGCTCGCGCCGACGAGGAGCGCCGCCCGGATCACGTGTCCGCGGAAGAGCCCGTCGAACTCGGCCGCGAGCTGCGTGGTGAAGTCGTCGCCGTACCACCAGAACCAGTCGGACGCCTCCGCCGCGTAGAGGTGGCGCCTCGCGCGGGCGAGGACGGCGGCATCGAGCGCGCCGGCCCGCTCGGCGGCGGCCACGGCGTCGTGCGCGCGCCCGAGCGCCGTCCAGGCCTGCCGGTCCTCGGCGTGCCCGATCCAGATCCGGTAGGAGGCCTCGATCCACGAGCCGGAGTGGATGCGCGGGATGGCCCGGCCCGGCGCGTCGCGCGTCGCCTGGGACAGGGTGACGGTCTCGATGCGATCGCTCGCCTCGAGCGCGACGTAGAGGCGCTCGAGGAACTCGCGCCCGGACTCGGGGTAGTGCTCCCAGGCGTTCTCGCCGTCGAGGAAGACGCCCACCGTGGCCGGACCGGGCTGGCCCGCCCTGCGCCACGAGTCGCCGATGGCCCCGAGGTGGGCGAGGAGGTC
Source organism: Anaeromyxobacter sp. (assembly GCA_036523995.1). Lineage (GTDB taxonomy): Bacteria > Myxococcota > Myxococcia > Myxococcales > Anaeromyxobacteraceae > Anaeromyxobacter. Next base: position 1,890 of record DATDDC010000318.1, on the reverse strand, counting down.
TGCGACGGCGCCCTGCGCCGGAACGCCCGCGTACGTGAAGCCGACGAGGTCGGAGAGCGAGCGGTCGCGGAAGAGCATGGGCAGCTCGCCCGCCGCCCCGGCGGACACGCGCCAGGGCCGGTAGAGCGAGGCGAGCCGGGGCGCGTCCGGCGCGAGCGAGTGGAGGAGGACGCCCTCGTCGCTCGCCGCCCAGCGGACGCCCTCGGAGGCGAGCACCTCCAGCGCCTCCGGAGAGACGGAGCCCTCCGCCGGCCACATGCCCGCGGGCGGCGCCCCGAAGCGGCGCGCGTGGGAGGCGATGGCCTCGCGCACGTGCCAGCGGGCGTCCTCCGGGTGCGCGAAGCGCGGCGGGAGGACGACGCCGGGGAGCGCCCGGCGCGCCACGTCCGTGTCGCAGAGGAGCGGGAGGATGGGGTGGTAGTACGGCGTCGAGGAGAGCTCCACCTGGCCCCGCTCGGCCAGCGCGCGCCAGCGCGGCAGGATCTGCGCGAGGATCCGGCGCTGCGCCTCGAGCACGTAGGCGATGTCCTCGCGCGTGTAGTCGCGCCCCTTGTCGTGCAGGGAGCGGAGCCCGGGGTCGTCCGCGCGCGCGCCGAAGCCCATCCAGGCGAGGTTGAAGAGCGCCTGGAGGTCCGTGAGCTCGGCCTCGCTGAACGCGGCCGCCAGCCGGGCGACGTCGGCGTGGCGCACGTCGCGTCCCCGCTTCTGCAGGAGATCCCAGTAGCGGGGCACGGGCCGGACGTGCCGCTCCCAGTCGACCATGAAGAAGCTGCGCAGCATGGCCTGCCGCTCCTCGGGTCCGAGGTCGGCCACGGGGCGATCGGTGAGGTCCTGGAAGCGGTCCTTCGCCCGGCCGGCCACGTAGTCCTCGAGCTGCTCGAGCAGGACCGGCGTGAAGTTCACGGTGCAGCGGATCCCGGGGTGCTTCTCCAGGATCCACGCCATGTCGTGGTAGGCCCGCGTCGCGTGCAGGCGCACCCAGGGCATGAGGTACTGGCCGGTCTCCGCCTCCGGGTAGGGAGGCTGGTGCATGTGCCAGAGGAAGGCGAGCCGGACGTCCTTCATCGTCGTCGGCGGCGGAGCGCCGCCGGGGCGATAACCCTAGCGGCGTCCCCGGGTGCGCGCCGGAACGGCGGGGCGGCCCCCGGCGCGCAGCGTCGCGGGGGGCGCCCCGGACGCCGTCGAGAGCGGTCCGCCCTCGTTGCGGATCTTCCACTCCTCCCACAGGTTCAGCACGAGCGACACGTCGCGGAGGGGGACGGACTTCTTGAGGTGCGGGAACTCCTCGATGAAGGCGCCGTAGAACGCCTCGTAGCGCCGCGGCGTGAAGTAGCGGAGCAGGGTCTCGCGCCCGTGCGCGTCGACGTCGAGGAACTCGACGCCCATGCCCGTCTCGAGCTCGGCGTGATCGAGCTCGACGATGTGCGCGATGCGGGAGCGGATGGGGAGCGGGGCGTCCGGAAGCGCCAGCTCCACGAAGAGCTCGAGCCCCTTCCTGAGGAGGAAGCTCGACGCCACGAAGATGCCGCCCAGCCCGAGGTTCTTGGAGGTGCAGAACGCCTCGAAGTTGAGCCCGTCCGAGCCCGGCACGTACAGGCGGCAGGGGAGCTCGATCTCGATCCGCTCGTAACGTCGGGTTTCGCTCATGGCCTCCGACGATATCATGGCTATCGGAAGATCTTTCCGAGCCCCTTGGCCTTGAGCTCGCCCATCTCCTTCGCCAGGCGGCCCAGCCGATCCGTCTTGTCGGCGACCTCGCGCTGGAGCCGCGAGATCTTCTGATCGCGCTCGGCGATCTGGGCGACGAGCGCGTCCTTCTCCTGGACGGTCTTCTCGAGCGCGTCGGCCGCCTCGGGGGCGGCGTCGGGCGCGGTGGCCCCGCGGGCCGCC
>DATDDC010000317.1:0-3962 GCA_036523995.1 Anaeromyxobacter sp. | reverse complement strand
CGACGGCGGCGGCGGCGAGGCAGGCGGCGAGGCCGCTCGACGGCGCGGCGAAGGACGGCGCCGGGAAGGCGGACCTCGCCAAGGCGAGCGGCCTCGGCGCGCTGTTCCGGAAGATCTTCGGCAAGGCGGGCGAGGTGAGGTGACGCCTCACTCCCGCTCGGTCCCGGGCGCCGGCTGGGGCGGCACGGCCCGGCGCGCCTGGTACCAGCGCACCCAGAGCCCGAAGAGCACCACCGCCACGCCGAGCAGGATGAAGTGGCTGAAGCGGGCGGCCTCGTGGGCGAGCGCCTCGAGGTCCGACCCGAGCCAGAACCCCAGGCAGACCCAGAACGGCGCGGAGATGAGCGCGGCGCTGCCGTCGAAGAGCATGAACTCCCAGAGCGGCATCTTCGCGTGACCGACCGTGAAGAAGGTCGGCGCGCGCAGGCCGGGCAGGAAGCGGGCCACGATCACGACGAGGTTCCCGCGCTTCCGGATCTGCTTCTCCACCGCCTCGAGCTTGGCCGGGGTGATGACCCGGCGCAGCGGGCCGATGTCGGCGATGCGGTGGCCGAAGCGCCGGCCCGCCAGGAAGATGATGGCGTCCCCCGCCAGGATCCCGGCGAGCCCCACCGCGACCATGGTGAGGAGCCCCTGATCGCGGATCATCGCCCCGAACGTCACGTCCTCGATGTCGGACGCGAGCCAGGCGAGGACGCCGCCGGTGGTGAGGATGACGTCCTCCGGCATGGGCAGGCCGAACCCGCACAGACAGAGAACGACGAAGACGAACGCGTAGCCGACGTGGAGACCGTGCCCTCCCAGCAGATCGACCAGTCGTTCGAGCATCCGGCTCCCTAGGCTTTACCGCGAAATCCCGGGCCGCGTCATCTGCGCGAGGTGGGAACGGCGCGGCCCGGCCCATCCTTCCCGGCAGAACGGGCGAGCGGGCGAGCGCAGGGGCAGCCGGATGAGGCTGCCCCAGCCCTCCAGAGGGCCCCCAACAATGAGCGCGGCTTCGCCGCGAGTACAGATCTCGAGCGAGCGGGGGCCTGGGGGGCACAGCCTCACCGTGCCCCCCAGCAAGATCGCCCTCTCAAACGCCCGGCTTCTTCGCCCCGAGCTCCCGGAGCAGGTCCCGCGTCTCGGCCACCTTGGCCGCCACGTCCGCCGCGATGGCGAGGGCGAGCTTGAGGCAGGCCTGCGGCTTCTGGGGCTGCAGGCGTGCGAAGTCGCGCTGCGAGAGCTCGAGGACCTCGCACTGGGTGGCCGCCACGGCGGAGACGAGGCGCACGCTCTTGGCGAGGAGCGCCAGCTCGCCGAGGTGCTCGCCCGCGCCCAGGATCCCGAGCTCGCGCTCGCCCTCCGCCGTCTTCTGCGTGAGCCGCACCGTCCCGGACTTCACGATGAAGAGCGACTCGCCCACCATGTTCTCGACGAAGATGGGGGTCCCGGCGGGGATCGCCTTCTCCTGCGCGATGGCCGCGAAGATCTTGAGACCGGTCTCGGTGAAGTCCTTGAACAGCGGCGCGCGCTGGAGCGCCTCGACGGCGGTCATCGCGCCCCCGCGCGGTACTTCGCGGCGTAGCCCACGTAGCGGGCCGCCCTGCCGAGCAGCGCCGCGAGCTCCTCGGCGGTGAGGTCCCGCACCACGCGCGCGGGCGAGCCGAGGACGAGCTTGCCGGGCGGGACGATCATCCTGGGAGGCACGAGCGCGCCCGCGGCGACCATGGCATCGGGGCCCACCACCGCGGCGTCCATCACGATCGCGCCGATGCCGACGAGGCTGCGGTCCTGGATGGTGCATCCGTGCAGCACCGCGCGATGGCCGATGGAGACGTCGTCGCCGATCGTGGTCGGGTGCGTGCCCGCGGTGACGTGGACGACCGTGTGGTCCTGGAGGTTCGTGCGCTTGCCGATGCGCACCTGGTTCACGTCGCCGCGCACCACCGTGCCGAACCAGAGCGACGAGTCCTCGCCGATCTCCACGTCGCCCGAGACGACGCTGCCCTCCGCCAGGAACACCGAGGCTGCGAGCCGCGGCGCCTTCCCGTCGTACGCGAGGATGGCGGGCATCAGCCGCGGATGCTAGCCCGCGGGTTCCCGTGTCGCAAGATGAGCGTCATCGCGGCCGCGCCCGCCATCGCGCCCGCCGCGTCGGCCACCCAGTCCCACGGATCCGCCTCGCGGCCGGGCACGTAGGACTGGTGCCACTCGTCCGCCGCGCCGTACGCCGTGGCGAGGACGGCGGCGACGGCGGCGGCCCGCCCCAGCGCTGGGAGGCGCGTCCGCGCCAGCGCCCCCACCGCGAGCCCGGCCAGCACCGCGTAGGCTCCCATGTGCAGGAGCTTGTCGTGCCCGAGGATCTCCGGCGGCAGGAACGGAAAAGGGTTCGGCTGGGACGACTCCCAGAAGATGAGGGACGCCCAGAGCGCCGCGAGCGCGCCGAACAGCGTCCGGCGCGCCCGCTCCGTCATGCGAGCGCGCCCGAGAGCGAGCTCGCGCCCGCGCGGGTCACCCGGACGCGCACCAGCGCGCCGGCGGGCGCGTCCCGCTCCTCCGCGGCGAAGTGCACGAGGTGGTTCTCGGGCGTGCGCCCCACCCGCTCGCCGGCCTCGTCGGAGGGACCCTCGACGAGGACCTCGACGGCCTCGCCCAGCTCGGCGGCCAGGTGCTCCGCCGCGATCCGCCGCTGGGCCGCCTGGAGCCGCTCGAGCCGCTCGACGGCGATCTCGCGCGGCACCTCGCGCCACTCCGGCGCGGAGCCGAGGCGCAGGCTCGCGAGCGTGTGAGGGCGGGCGCTGAAGAGGAAGCTGAAGCTCTGATCGAAGCGGGCGCGCTCGAGGAGCGCGAGCGACGCCTCGAAGTCCTGGTCCGTCTCTCCGGGATAGCCCACGATGAAGTCGGTCGTGACGGCGATCCCGGGGCGCGCGGCCGAGAGGCGCTCGAAGCGGTCCACGTACTCGGCCACGGAGTAGTCGCGGCGCATCCGGGCCAGCACCGCGTCCGAGCCGGACTGCACGGGGAGGTGGAAGTGCGGCATCACCTTGGGCTCGTCCCGGAAGGCGTCCACGAGCGCGGGCGAGAGGTCGTGGGGGTGACTCGTGGTGAAGCGGATGCGCGCGATGCCCGGCAGCGCGGCCACGCGTCGCAGGAGCTCGGGGAAGGTGCAGCCCCCGGCGTACGAGTTCACGTTCTGTCCGATGAGGGTCACCTCGCGGACGCCCACCTCGGCGAGGTCGCCGCACTCCCGCACGATCTCCGGGAAGGGCCGCGAGACCTCGCGGCCGCGCGTGTGCGGCACGATGCAGAAGGCGCAGACGTTGTCGCAGCCCTTCATGGCGGTGACGAAGGCCGTGGCCCGGCCGCGGGCCGCCTCGGGATCGGCGCGGGGGAAGACGTACTCCTCGGAGTCCATCCAGCCGGTCTCGGCGAAGCGCTCCCGCCCCTTCCCCGCGCGCGCCACCATCTCCGGCAGCTTCCCGATGTTGTCCGGACCGAAGACGAAGTCGACGTAGGGCACGCGCTTCAGGAGCCGATCCTTCTCCTGCTGCGCCACGCACCCCGACACGGCGATGAGCGTCCCCCGGCGCGCCTTCACCTCGCGGTAGCGGCCCAGCGCGGAGAGGAGCTTCTGCTCCGCCTTCTCGCGCACGGAGCACGTGTTCACGAGGATGAGGTCCGCCTCGTCCGGGGAGTCCGCGCGCGCGAAGGCGTGGCGGCCCAGGATCTCGATCATCCGGTCCGAGTCGGAGGCGTTCATCTGGCAGCCGAAGGTGTGGACGAACACCTTCCGGCCGGCGGCCGGGCGCCCGGCCGGGACGGCCGCTCGGGGGCGGATGGACACGAGGTCGGACACGGCGGGGCGGAAACTAAGGAATGAGGGGACCTCGAGTCAAATCGTTCCCGGGGGCGCGACCGCGACCCGCGACCACGACCCCGACCTCGACCCCGACCCCGACCTCGACCCCGGCCCCGACCTC
>DATDDC010000316.1:0-2674 GCA_036523995.1 Anaeromyxobacter sp. | reverse complement strand
CAGATCTCCGCCGGCCAGCTCGGCGGCCTGCCCGCCGTGGAAGGCCAGCCCCTCACCGCCAGCATCACCGCGCAGACGCGCCTCTCCACGCCGGAGCAGTTCGGGGACATCTTGCTGCGGGTGAGCCCCGACGGCTCGCAGGTCCGGCTCCGCGACGTGGCGCGCGTGGAGCTCGCCGGCGAGTCGTCCGAGATCGAGACGTACATCAACGGCCGTCCCTCCGGCGGCATGGGCGTCCGCCTCGCCTCCGGCGCGAACGCGCTCCAGACGGCGAACGCAGTCCGCGCGCGCATGGACGAGCTGTCGAGGTACTTCCCGCCGGGCCTCAAGGCGGTCTACCCGCTCGACACCACGCCCTTCGTGCGGCTCTCCATCGAGGAGGTGGTGAAGACCCTGGCCGAGGCGGTCCTCCTCGTGTGCCTGGTGATGTACTTCTTCCTCCAGAACCTCCGGGCCACGCTCATCCCGGCCATCGCGGTCCCCGTCGTCCTCCTCGGGACCTTCGGCGTCCTCGCCGCCACCGGCTTCACCATCAACACGCTCACCATGTTCGGCCTCGTGCTCGCCATCGGGCTCCTCGTCGACGACGCCATCGTCGTGGTGGAGAACGTCGAGCGCGTCATGAGCGAGGAGGGGCTCTCGCCCCGGGAGGCCACCCGCAAGTCGATGGACCAGATCACGGGCGCCCTGGTGGGCATCGCCATGGTGCTCTCGGCGGTGTTCGTGCCCATGGCGTTCTTCGGCGGCTCCGTCGGCGTCATCTACCGCCAGTTCTCCATCACGCTCGTCTCCGCCATGGCGCTCTCCGTGCTCGTGGCCATGACGCTCACGCCGGCGCTGTGCGCGACGCTGCTGAAGCCGGTCGAGAAGGGCCACGCCTTCGGGAAGCGCGGCCTCTTCGGCCTCTTCAACCGCGTGTACGACCGCGGCAACGTCACCTACCAGCGCGTCGTGGGAGGCGTGCTGCGGCGCCGGCTCCCCGCGGTCGCCGCCTACGCCGCGGTCATCGCCGTCCTCGTGGCGATGTTCCTGAAGGTGCCGTCGGCGTTCCTCCCCGACGAGGACCAGGGCATCGTCTTCGTGCAGGTGCTCCTGCCCCCCGGCGCCACCATGGAGAGCACGCGCAAGGTCCTGGCGCGCGTCTCCGAGCACCTCCTCGAGGAGGAGGGCGAGGCCATCGAGTCGGTCCTCGCCATCGACGGCTTCAACTTCGGGGCGCGCGGCCAGAACGCGGGCGTGGCCTTCGTGCGCCTCAAGCCCTGGGACGAGCGCAAGGGCCAGCGGCTCAAGGCGAAGGCCGTGGCGGCCCGGGCCCAGGCCTCCTTCTCCCGCATCAAGGAGGCGGCGGTGTTCGCCTTCACGCCGCCCGCCGTGAGCGAGCTGGGCAACGCCACCGGCTTCGAGCTCCAGCTCCAGGACCGCGCCGGCCTGGGACACGACGCCCTCATGGCGGCGCGGAACCAGCTCCTCGGCCAGGCCTCCAGGGACCCGCGCCTCGCCAAGGTGCGCCCGGCAGGCCTCGACGACACGCCGCAGTACAAGATCGACGTGGACGGCCAGAAGGCCACCGCCCTCGGCATCTCGCTCGCCGACGTGAACGCCACGCTCTCGTCCACGTGGGGCGTACAGTACGTGAACGACTTCATCGACAAGGGCCGCACCAAGCGCGTCTTCATGCAGGCCGACGCGCCCTTCCGCATGCAGCCCTCCGACCTCGAGCGCTGGTACGTGCGGAACCGGAGCGGCGACATGGTCCCGTTCTCGGCCTTCGCCACGGGGACCTGGACCTCCGGCTCGCCCAAGCTCGAGCGCTTCAACGGCATGCCGTCCGTCGCCATCCAGGGGGAGCCGGCGGCCGGCAGGAGCTCCGGCGAGGCCATGGCCGCGCTGGAGGGCATCGCCCGGCAGCTCCCCGCCGGCATCGGCTTCGAGTGGTCGGGCCTCTCCTACGAGGAGAGGCTCTCGGGCGCGAACGCGCCGGCCCTCTACGCCATCTCGCTCGTCGTCGTGTTCCTCTCCCTCGCCGCCCTCTACGAGAGCTGGTCCATCCCGCTCTCGGTCATGCTCGTCGTCCCCCTGGGCGTCATCGGCGCCGTGGCCGCGACCTTGCTCCGGGGCCTCGCGAACGACGTCTACCTGCAGGTCGGCCTCCTCACCACGGTCGGCCTCTCGGCGAAGAACGCCATCCTCATCGTGGAGTTCGCGAAGGAGGCGCACGAGCGCGGCCTCGGCGTCGCCGAGGCGGCCCTGGAGGCGGCGCGGATCCGCCTGCGCCCCATCCTCATGACCTCGCTCGCCTTCATCCTGGGCGTCCTGCCGCTCGTGGTGGCGAGCGGCGCCGGGGCGGGCGGCCAGAACGCCATCGGCACCGCGGTCATGGGCGGGATGCTCTCCGCCACGGCGCTCGCCATCCTCTTCGTGCCGCTCTTCTTCGTGCTCATCGCCGGCCGCCCGGAGAAGCCGGCGGCGGCCGAGGCCGAGGAGGTGCGCCGCGAGCGGGCCGAGGGAGGCGCCGCGCATGCGTAGGGCGCACGCCGCGGCCGCGCTCCTCGTCGCCGGCTGCACCCTCGCGCCGCGCTATCACCGCCCCGCCCCGCCCGTCCCCGCCTCGGCGGGCGCCGCCGCGGCGCCATCCGCCTCCGAGATCGCGGACCTCGGCTGGCGGGACGTGTTC
>DATDDC010000315.1:0-16018 GCA_036523995.1 Anaeromyxobacter sp. | reverse complement strand
GCGGCGCCGCCGATCATCACCGGGAACCCGAGGTTCCGGCGGGCGAGCTCCTCCACGCAGAACGGCATCTGCTTCGAGGTCGAGACGAGGAGCGCGGAGAGGCCGATCGCGTCGGCGTTCACCGCCGCCGCCTTCTCGATGATGGTCGCGGCCGGCACCTGCTTGCCGAGATCGTGCACCGTGAAGCCGTTGTTCGAGAGGATCGTCTTGACGAGGTTCTTCCCGATGTCGTGCACGTCGCCGTACACCGTGGCGAGGACGACCTTCCCCTTGGACGTGCCCTCCACGCGCTCGAGGAAGTTCTCTAGATAGGCGACGGCCTTCTTCATCACCTCGGCCGACTGGAGCACGAAGGGCAGGATGAGCTCGCCCGCGCCGAAGCGGTCGCCCACGTCCTTCATGGCGGGGAGGAGGATCTCGTTCAGGACCGCCACCGCCGAGCGCCGCGTGAGCGCGTCGTCGATGAGCGCCTCGATGCCCTCCGGCCGGCGGTGCAGGATCTGGAGGTGGATGCGCTCCTCGGTGCTCTTCCCGGCGAGGAGGTCCTCCGCGGGCACCGCCTTCTCCGCGCCCTTCTCGCCGAAGTGGGCGATGAGGCGCGCGAGCGCGTCCTCCCTGCGGTCGAAGACGAGCTCCTCGGCGAGGAGCCGCTCCTCCTCCGCGATCTGCGGATAGGCGCGGATGTCCTTCGGGTTCACGATGGCGAGGTCGAGCCCCGCCTGGACCGCGTGGTAGAGGAAGACCGAGTTCACCACCTCGCGCGCGCTCTTCGCGAGGCCGAAGGAGACGTTCGAGACGCCGAGCACGGTGAGGACGCCCGGGTTCTCCGCCTTGATGCGCCGGATGCCGTCGAGCGTCTCGACGGCGCTGTGCCGGTACTCGGCGCCGCCCGTGGCGAGCGTGAAGGTGAGCGCGTCGAAGACGAGCGAGTCGGGCGGGATGCCGTACTCGGCCGCGACGGCCACCATGCGCCGGGCGATCTCGGCCTTCCGGTCCGCCGTCTGCGCCATCCCCTTCTCGTCGATGGTCATGGCGACCACCGCCGCGCCGTAGCGGCGGACGAGGGGCAGCACCTTCTTCACCCGCTCGCCGGACTTCTCGAGGTTGACCGAGTTCACGATGCAGCGCCCGGGGTAGACCTTGAGCGCGCCCTCGACGACGTCGGCCTCCGTCGAGTCGATCATGATGGGCGCGTCGACCGACTGGGCGAGGAGCTTCGCGAGGGTGCGCATCTGCGCCGCCTCGTCGTCCCGCTCGTTCAGCGCCACGCACACGTCGAGGACGTGCGCGCCCGCCTCCACCTGTCCGCGGGCGATCTGGAGGAGGCCGGGGTAGTCGTCCTGGAGGAGGAGCTCCTTCACCTTCCTCGAGCCCTGGGCGTTGAGCCGCTCGCCCACGACGAGGGGCCTCGGCTCCATGGCGAGCGGGACGGCCTTCATGGCGGAGGAGAGCTCCGCGGCCTGGACGGGCCGCGTCCGCCGCGGCGTCCGCGCCTCCTCGAGGGCGCGGATCCGCTCCACCACCTTGCGGAGGTGCTCGGGGGTGGTGCCGCAGCAGCCGCCCACGATGTCGACGCCGTAGTCCCGGACGAACCCGGCGAGCGCCTCGGCGAGCGCGTCCGGCGAGAGCTTGTAGACGGCGCGCCCGTCCACGTTCTCGGGCATGCCGGCGTTGGGGAGGACCGAAACGTAGTGGCTGCACCGCTCGCCGAGGTACTTCACCGAGGCGCGCATCTCCTCGGGGCCGGTCGAGCAGTTGAGGCCGATGGCGTCCACCGGCAGGCGCTCGAGCGTGGCGAGGGCGCTCCCCACGTCGGTGCCGAGCAGCATGCGGCCGTTCGCGTCGATGAGCGTCGGCTGGGCGATGAGGAAGACGTCGCGCAGGGACTCCTTCCGGCAGGAGTCCGCCGCGAGCACGGCGGCGCGGAGCTCCAGCATGTCCTGCTGCGTCTCGATGATGATGGCGTCGACGCCGCCCTCGATGAGCCCCTCGGCCTGCTCGAAGAAGATGCGCTCCAGGGCGTCGCCGGTGATGTTCCCGAGCGCCGGATCGGAGGAGGACGGCAGCATGCCGGTCGGCCCGATGGAGCCCGCCACGAAGCGCGGCCGGCCGTCCTTGGAGAAGCGCTCCGCCGCGCGGCGCGCCGTGATGGCCGCCTTGAAGTTCACCTCGTAGGTGCGGTGGCCGAGGCCGTACTCGTCGAGCTTGAGCCGCGAGGAGCCGAAGGTGTTCGTCTCGACGACGTCGCACCCGGCCGCGAAGTAGCGGGAGTGGATGTCCTCGATGAGGTCCGGGCGCGTGAGGACGAGGAGGTCGTTCGCCCCCTCCTTGCCCCCGAACTCGGGCGCCTTGAGCTGGTGGCCCTGGATCTGCGTCCCCATGGCGCCGTCGAAGACGAGGACGCGCTGGGCGACGGCTTCCCTGAAGGTCATCGAGGGTCCTTAGATAGCACCGGGTCGCCGCCCCTGCGAGGGGGGCCCCGCCCGTCCGATCGCCACGGGGCGTGCCGCCGCGCCCCTTCCGGTGAGGCATGCGGCGGGCGCGCTCGGCGCCCGCCTGGGGACCTCGTCCCCGCCCCGAAGCCGGGTTCCTTCGCGCCTCGCGGCGGCACTCGCCGCTGCGCGAGGCGCTTCCCGATGGGCTCGCTTCGCTCGCCGGGTGGATTAGGATCTCCTCGTGCTCCGGCTTCATGACGCCCGCTACTGGGAACCCTTGGGCGAGGGAAAGGTGCTCTGCACCCTCTGCCCCCGGGAGTGCCGCATCGGAGAGGGCCAGAACGGGTTCTGCTTCATCCGGCAGAACCGCGGGGGCCGGCTCGTCACCACGGGCTGGGGGCGCACCACCGGGTTCGCGGTGGACCCCATCGAGAAGAAGCCCCTCGATCACTTCCTGCCGGGATCGACCGTGCTCTCCTTCGGGACGGCCGGCTGCAACCTCGGCTGCCGCTTCTGCCAGAACTGGGACATCTCCAAGGCCCGGGAGAGCGAGCGCCTGTCCGAGGACGCCTGGACGCCCGAGCGGGTGGCGGACCTCGCCTTCCGCATGGGCTCGCCCGGCCTCGCCTTCACCTACAACGATCCCATCATCTGGGCGGAGTACGCGATCGACCTCGCCAAGGAGGCGCACGCGCGCGGGCTCTTCACCGTGTTCGTGACGAACGGCTACGTGGGGAAGGCCGCGCGCGAGGAGATCTTCCCGCACATGGACGCGACGAACGTGGACCTGAAGGCGTTCACGGACGAGTTCTACGCGCGCACCACGCTCTCGCACCTCGCCCCCGTGCTCGACACGCTCGAGTGGCTCGCCAAGGAGACCGAGTGCTGGGTCGAGGTGACGAACCTCATGATCCCCGGCCTCAACGACGCGGAGGAGGAGACCCGCTCGCTCTCGGACTGGGTGGTCTCGCACATGGGCCCGGACGTCCCCGTGCACTTCACCGCCTTCCATCCCGACTACAAGATGCTCGACCGGCCGCGCACCCCGTCCCGCACGCTCTCGCGGGCGCGCGATATCGCACGCGCCTCGGGCCTGCGCTACGTCTACACGGGCAACGTGCACGACCGCGAGGGCCAGACCACGTTCTGCCCGTCCTGCGGCGCGAAGGTCATCGAGCGCGACTGGTTCGCCATCCGGGCGGTGCGGATGAAGGGGTCCACGTGCGCGCGGTGCGGGACGCGCATCGCCGGCCGCTTCGCGGATGGACCCGTGGCGCCGACCGAGGGGATGCGCATCCCCCTCGGCATCCCGAGCTGAGGCGAGGCGGCTACTGCGGCGCGAGCCCGCAGGCCTTCTTCCCCGTCGCCGTCAGCATCCACTCGCAGAGATCGACACCGGGGGGCGGCTGGCAGCTCGCGAGGAACTGGTCGCACGTGGCCTCGCCCGGGTTCGCGCTCTTGAGCTGCTGCTCGACCTGCGTCTTGCACGTGCTGGAGGAGAGGCCCGGCTGGCAGCTGCAGATGCGCTGGCCGAGCTCCTGGCAGGGCGAGGGGCCGCAGGCGGCGAGGGCGGCGAGGAGCGCGGCGGCGGCGAGGCGGAGCATCGGAAGGCGGGGAGGATCGCCCGGGGGCAGGCCCGCGTCAAGCCGGGCGGGCTGCCCGCTTCGCGGCCACGAGGGCGGCCGGCTCTCCGCGGGAGGCGACGAGCTCGTAGACGAGCACGAGCCAGACGAGGATGCACGGCACCGCCTTGAGCGCGTACGGCCGGACGACGCGCTGGACGAGCACGTCCGGAAAGTGCGGCGACATCGAGGTGAGGAGGAAGGCGAGGCCGAAGAGCGCCGCCTCGACCGGCCGCCTGGGCCGCGCGAAGTACCAGAGCCCCACGCCGCACATGGCGATGAAGAACGTCGCCGACTCGGAGGCGTGGTTGAAGATCACCATCCACACGAGCAGCGCGGCGAGGAAGAGCAGGCGGAACGTGGGCCGCGCCCAGGCGCCGACGTTCACGAGGGGCACGAGCAGGACCACGCCGCCCAGGAGCACGACCACCGTCTTCGAGGGATCGAGGCCGAACCAGCCGCGCAGGACGCCCATGACGGAGAGGCCGGTCAGGACCTCCCGGTCCGAGAAGAGGAGCCGGAACCAGCTCGTGTAGAGCCCGCGCAGCGCCTCGGGCGAGACGAGCAGGAGCGGGAGGACGCCGAGCATGAGGAGCCACCCCGCGAGCGACGCGAGGAAGCGGAGCTTGCGCGGATAGAAGAGGAAGACGAGGGCCCCCAGAGCCGGGTAGAGCTTCACGTAGAGGCCGCACGCGATGGAGAGCGCGGCCCAGCCCGGCCGATCCCGCTCGAGGAGCCCGAAGGCGAGGAGGACGAGCCCCGCCACGAGCACGTTCGCCTGGGTGTTCTGCACCGCGGTGAGGAAGTCCGGCACGAGCACGAGGCCGAGGAGCGCCTTGCTCCGCTCCGAGAGGACCGGGAGCTTCGCGAGCGCGAGCACGAAGACCGCCGCGTTGAGGAGGTTCCAGAGGACGATCCCCGCCGCGTCCGGGAGGAGCGAGAGCGGCGCCATGAGCGCCGCGAAGGTCGGGCTGTACTTGAAGATGTCGAAGTGCTCGGCCGGGTAGCGGACGTAGAGGTCCTGGCGGTGGAGGAGGTGTACGAAGGACCGCTCGTAGATCCGGTAGTTGTTGTAGTGCGTGTAGAGCCCGCCTCCCATCGCCTTCGGGCCGAGCAGATACTCCTGCACTGCGGCGACGACGGAGAGGGCGAGGAGCGTCCAGGCGACGTTTCTCGGCTCCACGAAGAAGGCCGCGAGGCGCTCGCGGGCGCGCTCGGCGACGCGCAGAACGCTCACCGGGCGCGAATCCCCGTGGACGGCTCCGGACAAGGTCATGCCAGCGCCGGGCGCTCACCCGGCGTCGTTCGACCCTGGAGACGGTCGAGCGGCCACTCCTACTTGGATGGGGGCTGAATGTCCGCCGGGGGGTCCCGCGTCTGGTAAGTAACCCGCCATGACCGCCGCCCTCGCAGCCCTGTTGCTCGCCGCAGGCCCCCCCGGCCAGGCGCACCCGGACGCCGCCAAGCTCGCCGCGAAGGTCCAGGCCTTCTACGAGAAGACGGGGGACCTCGAGGCGCGCTTCGCGCAGACCTACACCTACGCGGGCTTCGGCCGCCGCCAGGTCTCCTCCGGAACGCTCAAGGTGAAGAAGCCCGGGAAGATGCGCTGGGACTACGAGAAGCCGGCTCCGAAGACCATCGCCGTCTCGGGCTCGCGCCTCGTGCAGTACGAGCCCGAGGAGAACCAGGCCTACGTGGACGACCACTTCGACGCCTCCGCCATGAGCGCGGCGGTGGCGTTCCTCCTCGGCAAGGGCGATCTGACGCGCGAGTTCGACGTCGCCGTCGACGGCAGCGGGGCGCTCCTGCTGCGGCCGAAGGAGGCGGACCCGCGCGTCGACGTCATCGCGCTCACGGTGAGCGACGACGGGGAGGTGAAGGCGACGCGCGTCGTGGACGGCTCGGGCAACGTGAACGAGGTCCGCTTCTCCGGCGTTCGCCGGAACGTGGGGCTCGCGGACTCCGCCTTCGACCTCAAGCTCCCCAAGGACGTCCGGCGCGTCGCCCCGCCCGGGCGCTAGGGCACTGGCCTAGCCGCGCGACGCCGACCGCGTCCTCCCTCCGGGCCGGAAGCGGACCCCGAGCTCGTGGAGGAGGAAGGCCGTCACGTCCGCCCGCTCGTCGACGATCTCGTCGAGGGGGCTGCCCATCCCGTGGCCGAAGCCCGAGACGCGCAGGAGGATCGGGCGGCCGGTCGCGCTCGCGGCCTGGAGCCGCGCCGCCATCTTCCGGGCGTGGTATGCGTCCACGCGCGGATCCGCGTCGCCGGCGGTGAGGAGGATGGCCGGGTACTTCGTGCCGTCCTTCACGTGGTGGAGCGGCGAGTAGGCGCGGAGCGCGCGGAACTGCTCCGGGTCCTTGACGGTGCCGAACTCGGTCACGTTGAAGGCGCCGTTGGGATGGAGCTCGACGCGCAGCATGTCGAAGACGCCGACCTGGGCCACCGCCGCGCGGGCGATGCTCGGGTGCTGGGTCACCGTCGCGCCCACGAGGAGCCCGCCGTTCGAGCCGCCGAGGAGGGCGAGGCGCTCGGGGGAGGTCACCTTCGTCTCGAAGAGCCGCTGGGCCGCCGCGGCGAAGTCGTCGAAGACGTTCTGCTTGTGCGTGAGGTTCCCCGCCTTGTGCCAGGCGTCCCCGTACTCCGCCCCGCCGCGGACGTGCGCGACGACGAAGACGACCCCCGCATCGAGCCAGAGGCGGCGAAGCGGGCTGTACGACGGCACCATCGAGATGCCGTAGCCGCCGTAGCCGAACAGGATGGCCGGGCTCCGCCCGTCGAGCTTCGTGCCCTTGCGGCGCACGATCGAGAGGGGGACCTTGGTCCCGTCCTTGGAGACCGCGAAGTCGCGCACGACCTCCGCGTCCGAGAAGTCGACGGCCGCCGGCGTCGAGATCGGCAGCCGCACCGAAGCGTCCGCCACCTCGTCGAAGCCGAGCCAGGTGGACGGCTCGAGGAAGGACTCGTTCTGGAGGACCACGCCTCCGCCGATGGTGCGATGGATCTCGCGAACCGTCGACACCGGGAGGAGCGGGAGCCCGGGGCGCTCTCGCCCGCTCGCGATCACGCGGACGCGCGAGGGGCCGCCCACGATCTCGACGATGAAGAGCCGGAGGCGGGTCGACTCGAACGCCTCGATGGCGCCGTCGCGCGAGGCCTCCGCCGCCACCTTGGCCCGGGCCAGGCTCGGGGGCTCGGGCTCCCCCTCGAGCGGCAGGCGCAGGATCTTGCCGCGCGGCGCGTCCTTCCGGGAGAGGAGGTACAGCGCGCCGTCCTCGCCGAACTGGGCGGCCACGATGCGATCGGCGAGCTCCGCCACGCGGGTGACCGCGCCCGACGGGCTCCGGACGAAGAGCTCGTACTCTCCCCCGTCGCCCTTCTGGACGAGATCGGCGGCCCAGTGCCCGTCGTCCGAGCCGCGCAGGAAGTGCTCCGCGATCCTCGGGTCCGCGCACTCGCGCCCGAGCACGTAGACGTCCTTCGAGTCCGGCTCGCCGACGCGGTGCAGCCAGACCTCCTCGAAGAACGGAAGATCCGCCGCGGGGCGCTCTCCCTCGCGCGGGTAGCGCGTGTAGAGGAAGCTCTCGCCTCCCGCGAGCCACGCGACGCTGCCGCCGCCCGCGATGCCGTTCACGCGCGGGATCCGGTCGGGGAGCGGCTTGCCCGTCGCGACGTCGTAGAGGGAGAGCGCGCCCTCCTCGGTGCCGCCCTGCGAGAGCGACACCGCCACGAGCCGGCCGTTGGGCGACGGCGCGTAGAAGTCGATGGCGGTCTTCCCGCTCGGGTCGAGGGCGAGGGGATCCACCACCGCTCGCTTCGACGCCAGGACCGCGGGGTTCCCGAACACCACGAGCGAGGACTGCTGGCGCGGCGGCGCGTGCTCCAGCGCGAACACCGGGCCGCTCGACCCGTGGACCGCGAACCAGCGGGGCGCCGCGCTTCGCAGGAGCTCTCGGGTCCGGGCCCGGATGGCGGCGGCGTCGGGCAAGGCGCGGAGCCAGCTCCGCGTGCGCGCGTCCTGCTCCCTCGACCACTCGCGCACCTCGGGGCTCTTGCCGTCCTCGAGCCAGCGATAGGGGTCCGCGATCTCGCTGCCGTGGTACGTGTCGACCACCGGGCGGGCGGGCGTCTTCGGGGGCGGGGCGAGCGCCGCCGCGACGGCGAGCGCGAGCAGGACGTCGAGCATGCCGCGATGCTAGCGCAGGACGTCTCGGCCCGCAGCCCGAGCCGCGGCGGGACGTCGCCGAGCCGGCTCACCCGAGGACGGGGAGGCCCCTGCGGCCCCCGTTCCCGGCGGGGGCGCTCCCGGCCTTGCGCGGCAGCGGACGGCGCGGGCGCTCCGGGTCGCGCGCCACGACGCGGCCCACGAGGTCGTACTCGGAGGCGTCGGTCACCTCGACGGTGACGATCTCGCCGGGATAGGCGACGCCGTCGTTCACGTAAGTGAGGCCGTCGATCTCGGGCGCCTGCTGCGCGTGACGCCCGGCGAGGAGGTGCTCCGTCTCCTCGGAGCGCCCCTCCACCAGCACCTCGATGCGGCGCCCGATCATCGCCCTCTGGTGGGCGCGCGAGATCGCCTGCTGGACCTCCATGATGCGCGCGTACCGCTCCTTCTTGACGGCGTCCGGGACCTGCCGCGCCATCTCGGCGGCGGGCGTGCCCTCCTCGGGCGAGTACTCGAATACGCCGAGCCGCTCGAAGCGCTGCTCCTCCACGAACTCGAGGAGGTCCTGGAAGTCGTCCTCCGTCTCGCCGGGGAGGCCGACGATGAGCGAGGTGCGGAGCGCGAGGCCGGGGATCCCGGCGCGGAGCCGGGCGAGCAGCTCGCGCAGGAAGGCGGAGTCGCGCCCGCGCTTCATGGAGCGGAGCAGCCGGTCCGAGGAGTGCTGGAGCGGCATGTCCAGGTACTTCACGATCTTCGGCTCCTCCGCGATGGCGCGGACGAGCGCCTCCGGCACGTCGCGGGGGTAGGCGTAGTGGAGGCGGATCCAGCGGACGCCCTCGACCTTCGCGAGCGCGCGGAGGAGGTCGTGGAGCCGAGGCTTTCCCTCGAGGTCGTAGCCGTAGGCGGTGAGGTCCTGGGCCACGAGCGAGAGCTCGATCGTGCCCTGGGCGGCGAGCGCCTCGGCCTCGGCGACGACGTCCGCGACCGGCCGCGAGCGCTGCGGGCCGCGGAGCTTCGGGATGATGCAGAAGGCGCAGGCGTTGTCGCAGCCCTCGGAGATCTTGAGGTAGGCGGTGTGCGAGGGGAGCGAGTTCACCCGGGGAGAGGCCGCCGAGTGGACGAAGTCCGGGTCCGGCACGACGAGCCGCCTGGCCTGCGCGTCCGACACGATGCGGGCGATGTCCTGGTAGGCGCCGGTCCCCACGAAGTGGTCGACCTCCGGGAGCGCCTTCGCGAGCTCGTCGGCGTGCCGCTGCACGAGGCAGCCCGCCACCACGAGCTTCTTCGCGCGCCCGGTCTTCTTGAGGTCGGCGAGCTCCACGATGGCGTCGATGGACTCGACCTTGGCGCTCTCGATGAAGCCGCAGGTGTTGACCACCACGACCTCGGCCTTGGCCGGGTCCTGCACCAGGCGGAAGCCCGCCTCGGCGAGCGTGCCGAGCATCACCTCGCTGTCCACCCGGTTCTTCGGGCAGCCGAGCGTGTGCATGTAGACGCGGGTGGCCATTCGGGCGGGGGGATCTAACAGACCGCGAAGGAGGGAGCAATGCGGGTCCCCAGGGCCACGCGCCGCCGTGGGCGGCCCGACACGGGGGCCCAGAACCCGTGGCGCGGCGCGGCCTTCCACGGCGGAACGGCGCTTGCTCGACGGCCGGGCATGAGACGACTCCTCGCCATCGGGTTCATCTGGCTCTGCTGCGCCGCCGCCTGGGCCATCCTCGCCTCGACGCTCCTCGTCCGGAGCGGGGCCACCTCCGGCGAGCTCCTCCGCGAGGTGCACGCCCTGTGGGGACCGCCGCTCGACCAGGCGCCTCCCGTGGCCACGGCCACGGAGACCCATCCCGAGCGGAAGAAGGAGCAGCGCTTCGACGAGAAGGAGAAGCGCTACTACGAGGTGGAGCACGCCGTCCAGGTCACGACGACGCGCAAGCTGCCGCTCGAGGAGACGCGCGCCGCCGTGCACCTCGCCCTCGAGCACCGCAGGAAGGGGCTCGTCTGGTTCCCCACCTACGGCGTCACCTTCCACGGCCGCTACGCGTTCAAGAACGACAGCGGCCAGCCCCGCCGCGTCGACGTGGCGTTCCCCCTCCAGCGCGACGTGGTGTACGACGGCTTCGCCGTGTCGGACGCGGCGGGCGCGCCGGTGGACGTCACCTTCGAGGGCGGCAAGGCGCAGTTCTGGCGCAGGCTCGCTCCGGGCGAGGCGCTCTCGTTCGACGTCGACTATCGCGCCCGCGGCACGGAGCGCTGGGGCTACGGCTCCTCCGGCGGCGGCCTCGGCCCCGAGGCGGGCCGCGCGCGCAACTTCGAGATGCAGGTGACCGCGGACTTCGGGGACGTGGACTTCCCCGCCGGAAGCCTGTCGCCGACGGCGCACGGCCGCGCCGCCGGGGGATGGGCCGGCACCTGGGCGTTCACGCAGATCGTGGCCACGAAGCCCCTCGGCGTCGTGCTCCCGGACAAGCTCAACCCGGGCCCGCTCGCCTCGAAGATCACCTTCTTCGCCCCCGTCTCGCTCCTCTTCTTCTTCTTCGTGACCGGGGTCCTCCTCGCCGCGCGCGGTCGCTCCATCCATCCCATGAACTACTTCCTCCTCGCCTGCGCCTTCTTCGCCTTCCACCTGCTCTTCGCGTACCTCATCGACCAGATCGCCGTCGGCCCTGCCTTCGCCGCCGCCTCGCTCGTGTCGGTGTTCCTCGTCGTGACGTACGCGCGCCTCTTCGTCGGCTGGCGCACGGCGCTCGTGCAGATGGGCCTCTCGCAGGTCGTCTACCTCGTCCTCTTCTCGTTCACGTTCTTCTGGAAGGGCTTCACCGGGCTCGCCATCACGGTCGGAGCGATCGCCACGCTGTTCGTGATCATGCAGATCACCGGCCGCCTGGATTGGGCGCGCACGCCGGCGCCGGGCGAGAGCGCGCGCTCGGCGGGCTAGGGCGGGACGCCCGGATCATTCGGCTGGCTCGGCGGGGGCGCCCGCGTTAGCTCACCGTCTCGCGGCGCCGCGGGGCGTCCTCGGAGATGGGATGGGCGAGTCGGTCAGCGTTCCGCTCTGGCTCGTCGCGGCGCTCGCCGCCCTGGCGGCGATCGCCGTCCTCGACCGGCTCCTCCTCCCCGGCGCGCGCTGGTACCTCCGCCGTCGCGTCGATCGGGTCATCGACGAGCTCAACCGGCGCCTCCGCCTGCGCATCCAGCCCTTCAAGCTGACGCGGCGCGCCGTGCTCGTCGACCGGCTCGCCTGGGATCCGCGCATCCTCGAGGCGGTCGAGGCCCACGCCCGCGAGAGCGGGGAGCCGCGCGAGCTCGTCCAGCGCCGCGTCCAGATCTACGCGCGCGAGATCGTGCCCGCGTTCAGGCCGTACGCGTACTTCCGGCTGGGCTTCGCCGTGGCGCGCGCGGCGGCGCGGTCCCTGTACCGGGTGCGCATCGGCTTCGCGGACGACGAGGGGCTCTCGAGCGTTCCCCCGAGCGCGAGCGTGGTGTTCGTGATGAACCACCGGAGCAACATGGACTACGTGCTCGTCTCCTACCTCGCGGCGGAGCGCGCGGCGCTCTCGTACGCGGTCGGGGAATGGGCGCGGATCTGGCCGCTCCAGACGCTCATCCGCTCCATGGGCGCCTACTTCATCCGGCGGAATTCCAAGGACCCCCTCTACCGGCGCGTCCTCGAGCGATACGTCCAGATGGCGACGGAGTCCGGCGTCGTCCAGGCGGTCTTCCCCGAGGGGAGGCTCACGCGCGACGGCGCCATCGGGGCGCCGAAGCTCGGCCTCCTCGACTACATGCTCCGCGCCTTCGATCCCGCGGGCGGGCGCGACCTCGTCTTCGTCCCGGTGGGCATCAACTACGACCGCGTCCTCGAGGATCGCGCGCTCCTCTCCGAGGCGCTCGGCGAGCCGAAGGGCGGCGCCCTCGCGCAGGCCGCCGCGGCGGCGCGGTTCGCGGGCCGGAACATGGGCCTCTGGCTCCTGCGCCGCTGGCACCGCTTCGGCTACGCGTGCGTGAACTTCGGCTCGCCCATCTCCATGCGGAGATGGGTGGCCGAGCGCGGCGTCGACTTCCGGACCCTCCCGCGCGAGGAGCGCGGCCGCCGCGTGGAGGAGGTCGGCCGGGAGCTCATGGCTGCGGTGGGGCGGGTGGTGCCCGTCCTTCCCGTCTCGCTCGTGGCCGCGGTGCTCCTCGAGGCGGACGGGGCGCCGCTCCCGGCCCTCGAGCTGCACGTCCGCTCCCAGGCCCTTTTGCGCCGGCTCGAGGCGGCCGGCGCCCACGTGTACCTCCCGCGCGGCGACGAGGAGTACGCCACCGCCGTCGGGCTGCGCATGCTCACGCTCCGGCACCTCGTACTGGAGCGGGACGGTGGATTCGTTCCGGCGGAGGGCGAGCTTCCGCTCCTCCGCTATTACGCGAACGCCATCCGCCATCTCGAGGCGCGAGAGCCCCCGGCGGCGCGCAAGGATCTCGCCGGCGGGGCGCGGTGAAGCCGCGCCCTTTGGTCCCCCGCTCGGTCCCGGGTAGCCTCCCTCGGGCTGCCCCAAACGCTCACCCGCTGGAGACCCGAACAGGTAAACCGTTGCAACGGATCCGAATCGCTGCCCTTGCCTGAAAGTGAAATCCGAATCCTCTTCCATGGGGCTCCGTCTCCGCGGAGGCCGGAGCGGGCCCTCGCGGCGGCTTTCTCGAACCCCCTTTCCGTAGGCCTACGTCTCCGCGGGGGCCGGAGCGGGCCCTCGCGGCAGCGTTCTCGAATCCCCTTTCCGTGGGCCTCCGTCTCCGCGCGGGCCGGAGCGGGCCCTCGCGGCGGCGTCGCTCCGCTCGGCCCGAAGGTGCCCCGATGTGGAAGCGGCGGCGCATGATCGCGACCGCCGGCACGTGACTGTGCCACCGCTGCGCCGGGGGGCTTTTCATCGTGCGGTGGCACGCACGTGCACTGCGTCCTATGGGGTGGCGTCGCAGAAGGCTCGCTCCGCTCCTTCGCCGCGACGACCCGCCCCGGCCCTTTCTACGCCTCCGGACTGCGATCGTACTGGCTCCAGGTCAGCGCCGTCTCAGGCGCCCGCCTTGGTTCTCCAGCGCCGCCCGGGGGCGAAGCGGTCCAGGCACCGCGGGCGCCGCCCGGGGCGGAGCGGTCCAGGCGCGGCGGGCGCCGTCCCGGAAAGCAGCACGTCCTCGGCGCGGAGGCGAGGGCAGCGGAGCGCGCAAGGCTGCCTGGAGACCCGAACAGGTGAACCGTGCGACCGAATCGGATCGCTGGCATTGCCTGAGAGTGAATCCGCCGTAACGGATCGAAATCGTTCGAGGAGGGCGCTCGGCGGATCGCTCTCTAGTCCCGGTAGTTCTGGAACTGGAGCGGGATGCCGAGCGCGGCGCCCCGGATCTTCTGCATGCAGGCCTGGAGGTCGTCCTTCTTCTTGCCGGTGATGCGCACCGCCTCGCCCTGGATGGAGGCCTGCACCTTGAGGCCGGTCTCCTTCACGAGCGCGACGATCTTCTTCGCGTCCTCCTGCTTGAGGCCCTTCTTGAGCTTCACGAGCTGGCGCACGGTGCCGCCCGCGGCCGGCTCCACCTTCTGCGGATCGAGGCCCTCGAGCTGGACGCCGCGCTTGGCGAGCTTCTCCATGAGCACCGAGAGCGCCGCCTCGGCCCGGCCCTCGGAACCGGCCTTCACCACGACGCTCCCGTCCTTGTCGCGCTCGAGGTCGGTGCTCGTGCCCTTGAAGTCGAAGCGCTGCGCGAGCTCCTTCCGCGCCTGGTTGAACCCGTTCTCGAACTCCATCATGTTCAGCTCGGACACGACGTCGAAGCTCGGCATGGCACTCCTCCCGTAACGGCTCGGTCACAGCTCCAGGATCACCGGCAGCACCGTCGGCCTCTTTCCCACCGTCCGCTTGAACCAGCGTCGCACCGCGGCGCGGAGCGCCTCCTGCACCTCCGCCACGTTCTCGCGCGCGGGCCCGGAGAGCTCCTCGATGGCCCGCAGCGCCTCGCCCCGGATCTCCTCCTCGGATCCCTCGAACCCGGCCACGCCGCGCGCGAAGAGCTCCGGGCCGCGCACCACCGCGCCGGTCGTCTTCTCCACCGCGAGCACCGCGATGAGGAGGCCCGCGTCGGCGAGGAGGCGCCGGTCCCTCACCACGAGGGCCCCGATGTCCGCCCCCAGGAGCGCGTCGCGATCCGTGTAGACCCGGCCCACCGGGACGGTCTCGCCCAGCACCTCGGCCCCCGCGTCCGAGAGCGCGAGGACCTGCCCGTCGACGATGACCTCGCGCCTCTCCACGCCCTCCGCGGCGGCATGCGCGGCGTGGCGGGCGAGGTGGCGGTACTCGCCGTGGATGGGGACGAAGACCCCGGGGCGCGCCAGCGCGATGAGGCGGCGCTGCTCGGCCTCGTGCGCGTGGCCCGAGACGTGGAGGGGCGCGAGCCCCTCGTAGGCGACCTGGGCGCCGCGCCGGCAGAGGTCGTTCACCACCTGTCCCACCGCCACCTCGTTCCCCGGGATGAAGCGCGAGGAGAGCACCACGAGGTCGCCGGGCGAGACGGAGAGGTCCGGGTGCTCGCCGCGCGCCAGGCGCGCCAGCGCGCTGCGCGGCTCCCCCTGCGTCCCGGTGGTGAGGACGCACAGCTCCTGGGGCGGGAGGTCGCGCGCCTCCTCCGGCCCGATCGCCATCCAGGCGGGGATGTCCAGGTATCCGAGCGACTGGGCCACGCGGACGTTCGTCTCCACGGCGCGGCCGAGGAGGAGGAGCCGCCGCCCGAAGGCGCGCGCCGCGTTCGCGACCTGCTGGATGCGGTGCACGTTCGAGGCGAAGCAGGCGACGAGCACCCTCCCCGGCGCGCGCTCGAAGGCCTCCGCCAGGGCGGGGCCCACCTCGGACTCGGAGAGCGAGGTGCCGGGGCGCTCGGCGTTCGTGGAGTCGGAGAGGAGGAGCCGGACCCCGGCGCGGCCGAGCGCCTCGATGCGGGCGAGGTCCATGGCGGGGCCGGCGATGGGCCGCGGGTCGATCTTGAAGTCTCCGGAGTGCACGATCGTCCCCTGCGGCGTCGAGAACGCGAGCCCGCAGGCGTCGGGGACCGAATGCGTCACCGAGAAGAACTCGGCGGAGAGCGGCGAGGACGGGCCCGCCGGCCGCACGTCGCCCGGGGCGACCTCGCGCAGGTCGGCGGCCACCCCCGCCTCCTCGAGGCGGGGCCGGACGAGGGCGAGCGTGAAGCGCGTGCCGTACACCGGCACGGGGAGGTCGCGCAGGAGGAACGAGAGGGCGCCCACGTGGTCCTCGTGGCCGTGCGTGAGGAACACGGCGCCGACGCGCTCGCGCCGCTCCTTGAGCCAGGAGAGGTCCGGCGCGACCACGTCCACGCCGATGGGCTCGTTCGGGAAGAGGATGCCGCAGTCGACGACCGCGATGCGGCCGTCGCACTCCAGCGCGAGGCAGTTCATCCCGATCTCGCCGAGGCCACCGAGCGGGATGACGCTTACGGGCGCGGCCACGGCCCCGAATCTACCGCCGGCCCGCGGGCGGCGCAGCGGCGCCGTGCTAGGCTCGGCCCCCGATGTCGAGCCTCGCCCTCGCCCTCGCCCTCGCGGCGGCCGCCAGGGCGACATCGAGGGCGAGGGCGAGGCAGAACATCGGGCGCGAGGGTAGCACGCCGCCGGTGCGCCGCCTGCCGGCCGGCGGTAGATTCGGGCCGTGCCCGCTCCCGTCCGCGTGATCCCGCTCGGTGGACTCGGCGAGATCGGCATGAACTGCCTCGCGCTCGAGTGCGACGGCCGCATCGCGGTGGTGGACTGCGGCATCCTCTTCCC
>DATDDC010000314.1:0-8233 GCA_036523995.1 Anaeromyxobacter sp. | reverse complement strand
CACGGCGGCCAGTTTTCCTCGCGGCCCGCGCCCCGTCGCCGGCGCGCGCGAGGACCACGGCGGCGGCGCCGTCCGTGACGAGCGAGCAGTCGTGGAGTCGAAGCGGCGGCGCGATGGTCGGGTTCTTCTCGGGCGGGAGCGCGAGGATCGCCTCGGCGGTGAACAGCCGGAGCGCGTCGCTCGGGCCGCCCTTGCCGAAGTGCGCGAGCGGGTTCTCCACGCCGTTGCGGTAGGAGAGCGCGGAGACCGTGGCGAGCATGCGCTCGAGCTCCGCGCCGCCGAGGCGATGGCGGGCCTGGTAGCCGTTGGCGTGGGCGGCGAAGAGCTCGGGGAAGGTCACCCCCCGTCCGCCCTCCTCCGGCCAGTACGAGCAGGTGGCGAGCGCGTGCGTGACGCCCTTCGTGTCGAGGAGGTTCATCTTCTCCACGCCGATGACGAGCGCGAAGCGCGCGCGCCCCGCTTCGATCGCGTAGAGGGCGTCGTAGAGGGCCACCGACCCCGAAGCGCAGGCATCCTCGCAGCGGGTCATCGACTTGAAGCGGAGGCCCGCCGGATCGATCTCCATCGCGAACGAGGCGACGTGCTCCTGGTTCGCGAGGAGGCCCGGGGCGCAGGAGCCGACCCACACCCCGTCCACGTCCCGGCCCTCGATCCCCGCGTCCGCGAGCGCGCCCCTCCCCGCCTCGATCATGAGGTCGTACAGCGACGTCACGTCGGCGACCTCGCGCGTCCGCCGGTCCCTGCGGACGAGCGCGCCGAACTTCGTGTTGTACGCGCCGATGACGTGGACCCGGCTCATGCGCGCCCCCGCCGCGGAGGGCGGAGCTGGCAGAGCTCCGTCAGGACGGACTGGCTGCTCTCCGGGTCCATGAAGGCGACGCGCGCGCCGTGCGCTCCCCGGCGCGGGGCCCGGTCGATCATCTTCACGCCGCGCGCCTCGCAGCTCCGGATGGCCGCCTCGAGGTCCGCGACCTCGTAGGCCACGTGGTGGATCCCGGGTCCGCGCTCGGCGAGGAACCGGGCGATCATGCCGTCCCCGGACGTCGGCTCGAGGAGCTCGATGACGGACTCGCCGATCTTCAGGAACGCCACCCTCACCGCGTACTCGGGGACCTCCTCGACGCCCTGGAACGCCATCCCGAGGCCGTCGCGGTAGAAGGGGACGGCCTCGTCGAGCGAGCGCACCGCGATCCCGAGGTGATGGATCCGCGTCAGCATCCCGTCCTCCCTCAGGCGGCCCGCAGGCCGGCGGCGACGTGGAACGGGCAACCGGTCGCGGCCCGGACCTCCTCCACGGAGCGGGCGAAGGGCGACAGCTCGACGAGCGTCAGACCCTCGCCGGGCTCGACCGCGAAGACCGCGAGGTCGGTGACGACGAGGTCGGCGCACTCCTTCCCGGTGAGCGGGAGCGTGCAGGACTCCACGAGCTTGGGCGCGCCGTCGCGCGTCGTGTGCTCCATCGCGATCACCAGCCTCTTCGCGCCGTAGGCGAGGTCCATCGCGCCCCCCGGACCCTTGATGAGGGCGCCGGGGACGACCCAGTTCGCGATGTCGCCCTTCCGGCTGACCTGCATGGCGCCCAGGACCGACACGTCGATGTGGCCTCCGCGCACCATGGCGAACGACTCGGCGGAGTCGAAGAAGCTCGCGCCCCGGATGGCGGTGACGGTCTGCTTCCCGGCGTTGATCAGATCCGGGTCGAGGTCCTCCCGCTCCGGGAACGGTCCCATGCCCATGAGCCCGTTCTCGGAGTGGATGGTGACGTGGATCCCGGCGGGCACCAGGTTCGCGATCAGGGTGGGGATGCCGATGCCGAGGTTGACGTAGTCGCCGTCCCGCAGCTCGCGGGTGACGCGCCGCGCGATCCACTCGCGCCGCTCGCCCGCCTTGAGCCCGGCGCTGCTCCCGGCGACGGTCGCGACCTCGATGGGCTTCTCGTACCGATCGCCCTTCACCACGCGGTGGACGTACACGCCGGGCAGGTGGATCTCGTCGGGATCGAGCTCGCCGGGCTCGACGAGCTCCTCGACCTCGGCGACGGTGAGCCGGGCGGCCTTGGCGCAGAGGGGGTTGAAGTTCCGGGCCGTCTTCGAGAACACCAGGTTGCCGTGGGCGTCCCCGCGGAGCGCCTTCACGATGGCGAGGTCCACGGTGATGCTCTCCTCGAGGACGTGCGGCTCGCCGCGGAAGGTCTCGATGCGCTTGCCCTCCGCGAGCGGCGTCCCGCACGCGGTGCGGGTGTAGAAGGCCGGGATGCCGGCGCCGCCCGCCCGCAGCTTCTCCGCGAGCGTGCCCTGCGGCGTGAACTCCAGCTCGAGCGCGCCGTCGAGGTACTGGCGCTCGAAGACCGGGTTCTCCCCCACGTACGAGGAGACCATCTTCGCGATCTGCCGCGTCTCGAGGAGGAGCCCGAGGCCGAAGCTCGGCAGCCCGGCGTTGTTGCTGACGACGGTGAGCCGCTTCACCCCGCTGTCCCGGAGCGCGAGGATGAGCTTCTCCGGGATGCCGCAGACGCCGAAGCCTCCGGCGGCCACGGACATCCCGTCGAAGACCGCTCCCCGGAGCGCCTCCTCGGCCGACGCGAACACCTTGTCCATCGCGATCGCTCCCCCTCAGCGGTGCCGCTGCGGCACCGGCTCCCCGAGCCACTCCGTGTAGAACGCCTCGATGTCCGGCTCGAAGTCGTGGATCACCGGGTACCAGGGCGTCGGGGCCTCCACGTCGTGGAGCGTCCCGCACTCCGGGCAGTAGTACTCGCGCAGCACCTGCCAGCTCGGGTCCGGGGACATGAGCCGCGGGTACACCTCGTCGAGCTTCTCCTTGGTGTCCCGCACGTAGACGAGCGCCTCGAGCTTCCAGTTCTGCTGCCAGTCGCAGAAGGCGTGCCCGCACTCGCAGCGGATCACCCAGTCGCGTCCGGCGTCGCTCGTCGTGACGTAGAGGCGCGCCGCGTAGGGCAGCACGATCCGGTGCTTCCACTTCACGCGCTCCTGCAGCACCGAGAGGTACGTCTTGAACCGCCCGGCGTCCTTCGGCATGGAGAGCATCCGGTGGACGCCCTCGGGGACGAGCCGGCCGTCGACCAGCTCGGCGATCTCCTTCTTCGTGTACGCGATCTCGGACATGGTCCTGCCTCCAGGGTAGAGGGGTTGGGCTTCACTCCTCGGTGAGGACGATGCGCTTCACGTCGGGCAGCGCGTCGAGAGGCTCGCGCGCGATCGAGCCGTAGCCGTAGGACGGGTCCTCGGCGACGATCTCGCGCTCCTGGAGCGTCCAGCTCTCCGGCAGGCTCCAGAACGAGCGGAACTCGCGGCGGAACGGCTCGCTCCCGGCGAAGCACGAGGCGTACATGTGCCGCACCTGGATCGACGCGTCCTTCGCGAGGATCCGCTCGCGCTCCTCCTTCATCCAGGTGCGCACCGGGACGGCGCGCGCGATGCGGGCCTTGCGGATCTCGGCGCGGCGCGCCGCGGTCCTCGCCTCGTCGACGGCGAAGGTGCCGTGCTCGTCCCGGGTGAAGACGGCGCCGTAGACGCTCTCGGCGAACCGCGGCAGCAGGTACTTGCCGTTGAGGTCGCTCTCGATGGCCTTCGGCTCGCGCTCGAGCGGATCGCCGAACCCGGGGCCGCCCCGCAGGTAGTTGAGGTAGAGGTCGTAGTCCTCGAACGTCGACTCGGTCGTGCAGGCCTGCTGGTCGCGCTTCACGCGCGCGTCGGGACCGAGGTGCGCCTCGTACCCGAGCGCGTCGGGGTCGCCGTCGCCGCCGAGCGGCAGCGAGCGCCCCTCGCGGATCCGCTCCTCGAGCCCGGTCTGGTGCGCCTCGAAGCGGTACCCGGCGGCCGACGGGTAGCCGCCCATGAGGCCCCAGTCGCTCACCATGTACCCGTTGCCCATGAAGAACATCGTCCAGTCCTTCGCGCCCCAGACCATGCGCAGGGTCTCGAACCCGCAGCCGCCGCGGTACCGGCCGTAGCCGGCCGAGTTGGTCTTCACGTTGCGGCCCAGGTACAGGAGCGGCTCGGCGATCTCCCAGATCTCCATGTCCCCCATGTCTCCCTCGGGGTTCCAGATCGCCGCCGCGTGGTCGAGCCCGTCGCGCACGGCCGTGGCGCCGGTCCCTTCCGCGGACGCCTCGAAGCTGTTCGCGGCGTGGCTCTCGCCCCACTGGTTCACGCCGCCGCCCTGCAGCCAGTTGGAGGTGTTCGCGTTCCCGGCGTTCACCTCCTCGAGGAAGCCGCGCGCGAGGTAGCCGCGGCTGATGCCGCGCCAGAGCGAGGTCCAGGACGAGACGAGGAAGTGCCAGGAGTACGCGTGGGCGGTGCGGCGGTCGTCGGGGTTCATCCACGTGCCGCGCGGCAGGCGGAACTCGGTCCCGTAGTACGCGCCGTCGTTGATGCGCTCCGTGGGGACGAGCGTCTGCGTCATCATCACCCAGATGCCGCTCGTGAACGCCACCGGGTTGGCGTTGTACGAGTGCAGGCCCCAGCGGCTCGAGCCCTCGAAGTCGAGCTTCCAGGTGCCCTCCGGCCGCACGGTGATCTCGGACGCCGTGTGCATGATGGTGTTCACGCGCGCCTGCGGCGTGACGAGGTGCACGTCCGGGTGCGCGTACGGCACGTCGACGAAGGCGGCCTGCCGGTACGTGCCGGGCACGAGCAGGCTCCGCAGGCGGCGCTGCAGGCCGCGGCGCCCGTCCTCGACCACCTCGTAGGCGAAGCGATCCCAGGCCTCGATGCCCTCTTCCTCGATGAGCTCCTCGACGAGCGCGCGGATCATGTGGCAGCCGGCGATGCGGGTGCGCTCGTCCAGGATCCAGTACTTGGTGGTGCGCACGGAGCGCTGGCTCTCGTGCAGCCAGTCGCGGAGCGGCTCGTCGTTCGTGCCGGTCTTGCGGCAGGTGACCTGGTAGCCGTCGCCGAAGCGCGTCGCCTGCCCGGTGCACATCGATCCGGGCGAGACCGCGCCGGTGTCGATGACGTGCGTGACGCCGCCCACCCACCCGATGAGCTCGCCCTGGTGGAAGACGGGGACGATGGCCGCGACGTCGCAGGGGTGGACGTTCCCGATCGAGCAGTCGTTGTTGGTGAAGATGTCCCCGGGATCGATGCCCGGGTTCTCCTCCCAGCCGTTCTCGATCATGTACTTGATGGCGGCCCCCATGGTGCCGACGTGGATGATGATGCCGGTCGAGGTCGCCACCGAGTCGCCCGCGGCGTTGTAGAGGGTGAAGCAGAGCTCGCCCTCCTGCTCGACGATGGGGGACGCCGCGATCTTCTTCGCGGTCTCGCGCGCGTGGACGAGCCCGGCGCGGACCTTCGAGAACATCTTCTCGTAGAGGATGGGGTCCTCTTCCTTGAGCGCGAGGCGCTCGAGCCCGGCGTAGTGGCCGGTGCGGCGGGTGGCCTCGACGACGCGGCCGCGGTGCTCCTTCAGGGTCTCGCCGCCGCGCACGATGCCGCGGCGCTGCGGCGAGTGGGCGGGGGAGATCGGCTCGGCCTGGTTCGACTCGGCGGTGCTGACGCGACGGGGAGTCATGGCGATTCCTTTCCTGGACCCTGGTTCACGATCCGTGGATGGGGGTGACCGGCGCCTTCTCGTGCTGGCGCAGGTGGAAGAGGCGGTGGGCGTCGAGCCTCGTCGCGAATCCGACGGGCACGACGAAGGTGGTGGCGTCGGACTCGACGATGGCGGGGCCCTCGATCTCGTTGCCCGCCTGGAGCTTCTCCATCGCGTACACCGCCGCCTCGTAGAACGTGCCGCGGTAGTAGAGCCGGCGCGTGCCGCGGCGGGACTCCGGGGGCGGCTCCTCGCCGACGATCGGCTCGCTCGGGATCTTCGGCTTCGTCACCGGGACCACGCCGCGCAGGATCGCGCCGGTGATGCCGAAGCCCAGCTCGGGCACCCGCGCCGCGGTGGCGTACACGCGCCCGTAGACGTCCTCGAAGGTGTCGCAGAGCCTGGTCCAGTCCTCCGCCGTGGCGACGGCCGGCAGGGGCGACTCGATCTCGAGGTCGTTGAGCTGCCCCTGGTACTGCATGCGGAACCCGGGCTTGAGCTGGACGTCGCCCGGCTCGAAGCCGTTCAGCCGGAACTCCTCGACCACCTTGCGGCCGAGCTCGTCCCAGGCGTCCTGGAGCGTGCGCACGGCGGCGAGCTTCTCCTCGTCCGTCGCGCCCTGGCCCACGGCGATGTTGACGGTCTTGTCGTAGCGGTACTCGAAGTCGGCCGCGGCGCAGCCGAAGGCCGAGAACCCCGCCGCCCAGGCCGGGACGATGACGTCCTCGAACCCGAGGTCCTCCGTGTAGCCGTAGGTGTGGACCGGACCCGCGCCCCCGTACGAGAAGCAGACGAAGTGCTCGGGCGAGTACCCCTTCCCCGAGATCATGGAGCGCAGGTACTCCTTGAGCGAGGAGTCGAGCAGCTCGATGACGCCGGAGGCCGCCTCCTCGACGGAGAGCCCGAGCGGATCGGCGAGCTGCTCCTTCACGGCGCGCCGGGCCCGGTCCACGTCGAGCTTGATCGCGCCGCCGAGGAAGTTGTCCGGGTTCAGGTAGCCGAGGACGACGTGGCAGTCCGAGATGGTGACCGTGTCGAGGCCGCTGTCCCGCCGGCAGACTCCGACCCGGTACCCGGCGCTGTCCGGGCCGATCTTGAGGCCGCGCGTGTAGGGATCGAGGCGGATGAAGCTGCCGGCGCCGGCGCCGGTCGAGTCCATCGCCACGAGCGGCAGCGAGACCACGAGGCGCGCCATGTCCGGGTCGTGCGCGATGGTGAAGTTGCCCTGCGTGATCATCGCCACGTCGAAGCTCGTGCCGCCGATGTCGCTGCACACGATGTTGCGGTACCCGAGCACCTCCCCCAGGTACTTGGCCCCGATGACGCCGCCGATGGGGCCGGAGACGAGGCAGCGCGCGAGCTCGCGGGCCCGCCAGCCGATGGTCCCGCCGTGGCTCGCCATGGTCCTGAGCTCGTACTTCGCCCCGGCGCCCTTCATGCGGTCCTGGGTGTTCCGCAGGCTGCCGCGCGAGGGCTCGGCGGCGTAGGCCTCGAGCACCGTGGTGTTGGTCCGGTGGCTCTCCTTGCGGACCGGGTAGTAGTCCGTCGACGCGAACACGGGAATGCGCTTGCCGGCGGCCTTCGCCTCCTCGAGGCAGATGTCGCGGACGCGCCGCTCGTGGACGGGGTTGTTGAACGAGTGGAGCAGGCTCACCACGATCCCGTCTGCGCCGAGGGCGATGAGCTCGCGGACGGCCTCGCGCGCCTCTTCCTCGCGCAGCGGGATGACGACGCGGCCCTTCACGTCGATCCGCTCGGTCACGCCGCGGGTCATCGCGCGCGGGACGAGGGGCGGGTCGTAGCGGTGGGTGTTGAGGTGGATCCGGTCCTCGTACGCGTAGCCGAGGTGGGACTGGACGGCGCGCCCCATGCGGTGATGATCCTCGGTGCCGCGGTTCACGATGAGTCCCACGTTGAGGCCCTTGCGCTGGACCACGCGGTTGAGCATGGCGGTCCCCGAGAACACCGCGGTGACGAGGCTCCGGTAGACGTCGTCGACGCCGAGCCGCCAGTGCGCGAGGGCGTCCTTCGAGGACTCCATCACCGCGAGCCCCTCGTCCGCAGGGTTGGATTGCGCCTTGCCGACGACGAAGCGGCCGTCGGACATCACGAAGAACGTGTCCGTCATCGTGCCGCCGGCATCGATACCGAGGACCTGGACCTGGGGAGCCATCGACCTTTCCTTTCGTTCGACGTGTGCGAGGACGAGGCTCCCCTGAGCACGCGGCGTGCCGCCGCAGGCGGGCGCGACCCGTCGCAGGAAGTGCGCGAAATTTCGGCGTCGGCGCGGCCTTCACCGCTCGCGGCCCTCGCGGGCGGAGCGGATCCGGACGGTCGTGCGATGCGCCGTTCGGAAGTCGAACGCGATCAGCGCCGGCGATCGCCGAGCGCCTCGAGGAACCGGAAGATCTCCGTGTGGTCCGACGCGGGCCCCAGGGCGCCCTGCGCCTCCCTCCAGAGGTCGGCGATGGCCCGCGACGTCGGCGCGGCCACGCCGAGGTGCTCGGCGAGGTCGGCGGCGGTCTTCAGATCTTTCGCCATGAGCCCGAGCGAGAAGCCCGAGCCGAAGCTGCCGGAGAGGATGAACTGCTTCGCCTTCAGCTCGGTGCTGTTGTTCCGCCCGGTCGAGGCGTTCAGCACGTCCACCATCTTCGCGGGATCGAGCCCGAAGCGGCGG
>DATDDC010000313.1:0-10989 GCA_036523995.1 Anaeromyxobacter sp. | reverse complement strand
ATGCGCATCGAGGCGAGCGTGAAGGCGGAGGCGGGGGCGGCCGCGCAGCACGCGGCCTAGCGATGTCCGCGGAGCGCATCGCTCCGCAGGACCGGAGGGCGGCGCTCCGCAGCGCGGTCGCCGCCCTCAAGGTGTTCCCGCTCCACGGCGTCGCGGTCCTGCCCGGGACGCCGGCGCCGTTCCACATCTTCGAGCCGCGCTACAAGGCGCTCGTCGGCGACGCCCTGGAGGGCGACCGGATCCTCGCGATCCCGGCGCTCTTCGCGAAGTCCGACGCGCACGCGCTCCGGCCGCCGCTCAAGGCGGTCTGCGGCGCCGGCATCATCGAGGCGGAGGAGCGCTATCCCGACGGCCGCTACGACATCGTGGTCCGGGGCCTCGCCCGCGTGCGCCTCGTCGAGGAGCTGCCGCAGCGGGGCCTCTACCGCGAGTTCAAGGCGGAGGTCCTGGAGGACCGCTGGCCCAGGGCCGGCGCGAGCTCGCTCGAGGGCGAGCTCGAGGCCCTGCGCCAGATCGTCTACGAGCTCTCCACCAAGCTGCCCAAGGAGTCCGGCGCGCCGCAGCTCGCCGAGGCGGTGGCCCAGATGAAGGACGCGTCGGCCATCGTGGACCTCGTCGCCGCCGCGGCGGTGTCGGATCCGGGCACGCGCCAGGAGGTGCTCGAGCAGCTCGACGTGGCGGCCCGCCTCGAGATGGTGATGGAGGAGGTGGCGGGCGTCGTGCTCGTGCTGTCGAAGGGGAAGGGGCCGAAGGTGTAGGCCGCGGCGGCGCGGAGCCTCGGCGAGCCGCGCCTCCCGGCCGGGCTACGTGGGCGCGCTCCGCCCCACGCCGTAGTACGTGAACCCCGCCGCGCGCGCCTTCGCGCCGTCCCAGACGTTCCGCCCGTCGAAGAGCACCGGCTGCCTCATGATCCGCTTGAGGCGGGCGAGATCCGGCTGGCGGAACTCGTTCCACTCCGTGACGAGGAGGAGCGCGTCCGCGCCCTCTGCCGCGCCGTAGGGCTCGTCCGTGAACTCGATGGGCCGTCCGTCGAAGAGCCTCGAGGCGACCTGTCGCGCGACCGGGTCGTGCGCCCGCACCTTAGCGCCGTTCCCGAGGAGCCCCTCCACGACGGTGATGGCGGGCGCCTCGCGCATGTCGTCCGTCTTGGGCTTGAAGGCGAGGCCCCACACGCCGAAGGTCTTCCCGGCGATCGTCCCGAAGTGCTTCGCCGCCTTCTCGACGAGCCAGCGCTTCTGCCGCTCGTTGACGCGCTCGACGGAGCGGAGGAGGTCGAAGTCGAGGCCCACCTGGCGGGCCATGGTCATGACCGCGCGCACGTCCTTCGGGAAGCAGTTGTGGACAGCGAGGCCACCCGTCGTCACGAAGGTGTGCGCGTCGGGCACCTCGACCGAATAGACGGATCCCCGGAACGGCCGGCTCGCGACCTCGGTCACTCGGACGAACGCGCCAGCGCCGCGGGCGTAACCCGTCGGCGCGATCCGCTTCTGCTGCCGGTCGATCGAACAGCGGATGCCGGCGCGATCCGAAGGCGACACGAAGTCGAGGAGCTGGAGCACCTGATCGGCGCCGGCGACGACGACCCAGTACGTGTCCACCGTCGACTTGGCAGTGCGCCCAACCTTCAAGCGCGCCACGATGCCCAGCTCGCCGAGGAGGCGCAGGACGCCGTCCGCGAGGGCGCCGCTCACCGATCCCCACTCGAGCACGACGCTCGGGCCGTCGTTCACGAGCGACCAGGAGCCGTCGCCTCGCCAGAGACCGGCGAGGAGCGCGCGCTTGTGGGCGGCGGGCTCGCTCCAGACGAGGTCCGGCAGCCGGTGCTCGTAGCAGTCGGCGCCGAGATCGAGCATGTCGACCCAGAACGCCGAGAGGATCCTGGACGAGACCGAGACGTTCAGCGCCGAGTTGCCGCGGCGGACGTCGGCCTTCACGCCGAGCCGACGCCAGTACCCGGCGACCTCGCTCGCGAGGGCGTCCTCCTTCGTCGGATGGAAGCTCCAGCATAGCCTGCGACGCGCGCCGTCAGCGGAGCAGTGTCCCTCCGCCAGGTAGAGCCCCACCACGCGCCAGAAGGACTCATCAGCTGCGATCTCGACGGGAACCCGCGTCCCGTTCTTCACCGTGGAGAGGCGTGCCCCATCCAGCGAGAGGCCCGTGGCACGGAGCTCGGGGAGGCGAAGCGCTCCCGCCCGGAGGGCGTCGTACGCACGGTGATGGCTGCGCGGGTGAGCGAGCGGCGCGATGGCGGCTCGCACGGCCCTCGGCCCCATCGCGGCGAGCCGCTCGCCTTGCTCGGTGGAGGGATGGACGATGACGTTGGCGGGCTCCAGGCCCGCGAGCGGCACGGCCGAGAGGACGTCGAGCCTCTGCGGTTCACGCCGCTCCACCTCGCCCACCTCGGCGCCCACGGCGATGGGTAGCCAATCGGAGGAGGTCAGCTCGTCCGCGCGCTTCACCGAGGGCGAGGCCCCGCTGCGGTCCGAGGCCACGAAGGGGTGGTCGGGCGTGCACAGGACGCGGCGGCCCATCTTCGTCCGCACCTCCACGGCCTCGCCTTCGAACGGCCGGCGGGTGACCGCGGCGACGTGGCAGTAGGCGCTCTTCCCGTCCGGCCGCCAGGCGAGGACCTCCAGATCCGCAGGGACGATCGCAGCGGCATCCGGGGCGGACGCGCCGGTCGCAGCCTCGAGCGCGTCGAAGAGTCCCTCGAGCGAGACGAGCCGCGTCCTTCCACGATGACGTACGAGCACGGTCTCCGCGCCGGCGAGGCAGGAGCCCCCGAACCCGATCCCGGGGAAGAGAAAGGGATGCCCGATGCGCTTGTCCGAGCCGATGCCGCGGCGGACCTGGTCGACGTCGGCGCCGAGGCGCTCGCACAGCGCGGCCATCTCGTTCATGAAGGAGATGCGCGTCGCGAGCATGGCGTTCGCGGCGTACTTCGTGAGCTCCGCCGAGCGGAGGTCCATGAAGAGGATGGGCTGCTCCGCGCGGACGAAGGGGCCGTACAGCTCGGACATCACCGTCCGGGCGCGCTCCGAGTCCACGCCGACGACGACGCGGTCGGGGCGCATGAAGTCGTCGATGGCGGCGCCCTCCTTCAGGAACTCCGGGTTCGAGACGACGTCGAACGGGTGCGAGGTCGTCTTCCGCACGGCCTCCGCGACCTTCTCGGCGCTCCCCACCGGAACGGTGCTCTTGTCCACGACGACGACGTAGCCCGTCATCGAGGCGCCGGTCTGCTCCGCCGCCGCGAGGACGTAGGAGAGGTCCGCCTCGCCCGTCTCGCCGGGGGGCGTGCCCACCGCGATGAACGCCACGTCGGCGCCGGGGATGGCCTCGGCGTAGGAGGTCGTGAAGGAGAGTCGCCGCTCCCTCACGTTCCGGTGGACGAGCTCCTCGAGGCCGGGCTCGTAGATGGGGATGCCTCCCTTGCGCAGGATGTCGATCTTCCTCGCGTCCAGGTCGACGCAGACGACCTCGTGGCCCGTCTCCGCGAAGCAGGTGCCGGTGACGAGGCCGACGTATCCCGTTCCCACGATGGCGATCTTCATGGCGTCCTTTGGATTCCCTCGGAGCGGGCGAGCGTAGCACGCCCCGTCGAGGGCGAAGAAGGGCGGGCGGCGCGCCGCGCGGCGGGCGCGGCGCCGGCTCCATCGCGGGTCAGCGTGGCTTCCGGGGCGCGACCGCCTTCAGGCCCAGGCCCACGCGCAGCCTGTCCCAGCGGCGCTTCAGCCGGCGATGCCACAGCCCTTCCCTGCGCATGGAGCGCCCGCCGAGGGCGTGCTCGAAGGTGAAGGCATCCGCCTCCAGGTCGCGCGCCACCCGCGACGGATGGCGGATCTCGCCCAGCTCCCCCACCTCCATCGAGGCGAACCGGTTCTGCGTCCGGGTGTGCGCGGCGTCGTCTCCGAAGCCGATGTTCGACACGAGGTTCACGTTGGGGATGATCGACAGCGACCCGTGCGAGAAGCTCGTGAACGCCCACTGGTAATCCCAGGTGTCCGGCTGTCCGGTGTCGCGCAGGCGGTCGAGGTGCCAGCGCCAGTAGGCGACCTCGAGGGGATCCTCGAAGGTCCGCGCCAGGCCGCCTCCGTCCCGGAACGCCGGCCAGCCCTCGAGCGACCCATCGTAGCGGCGCCAGGCGCGGCGCCACGTCGCCCAGCCCCACACGTGCGAGTAGCGCGAGAAGTAGTACGAGCCGTCGCCGCGGATCTGGCCGCGCTGGAAGTTGTCGCCGCTCACCATGCCGATGCGCGCGTCGCTCCGGTAGCGCTCGAGCATCGCATCGCAGAACCGGAAGAACGACGGGTGCGGCAGGCAGTCGTCTTCGAGGATGATCGCCTCCTCGACCCGCGCCATGGCCCAGTCGATGCCGCTCGAGACCCGCCGGCGGCAGCCCAGGTTCGCCGGGGCGTACTCGCGGGAGACCTCGCACTCCCAGTCGACGGCCTCGGTGACGGCGCGCGTCCTCTCGCAGGCCTCGCGCTCCGCCTCGTCGCGGGGGCCGTCGGCCACGACGAGGAGCGCGGGGGGCCTGGCCCTGCGGATCTCCTCGAACACCCGCCGGGTCACCTCGGGTCGCCGGAAGACGAGGAAGACGACCGGGGTCCGGCAGCGCGCGCCGCTCATCGCGCCCGTACTAGTGCCGGAAAGGGCCGGGGGGGTCAACGGGAGGCGGGCCGACACGCCGCGGCTCAGGGCGCGACGACGAGGCGCGCCGCAGCGTCCGCGCCGCGCAGGTGGCGCAGGCGGGCGGGATCCCGCGCCGCCTCGACCACGCGCTCCACGGCGATCCGCTCCGCGAAGCCGAGGTCGGGCCGCACCAGGGCGGCGGCGTCCGCCACCTCCGGGAAGAAGTGCGCGGCGAGCAGCGTCGCCCCGTGGAGCGCGCGGGAGAGGCCCAGCGCGGCGGCGCGGGCGCGCAGGTACTTCGCGTCGAGGCCGAGGCCGAGGAGCTCGCGCACGTCCACGTACGTGACGAGGGGAGCGAGCAACCCGAGGAGCGCCTGCTCGCCCACCGTCGAGAGGAGCGCGTCCTCGGGCGAGGGGCGCGCGGCCGATGGGCCGAAGGCGCGGCAGGGCCGGGAGCGCTCGAAGAGCGGCGCGTCGGCGGGGGCGCCCGAGAAGAGGCCCTCCTGGAAGGCGAAGGCTACCGTGCCGTCGGAGAACACGGCCGTGCGCCCCTCGTGCTCGGTGCGCAGGAGCTCGAGCCGGCCCTTCATCCTCTCGGCGAAGCGCGGACCGTGTTCCGCGCGCATCGCGGCGCGCACGTCGATGACGGGCCGGAAGGCCATGTGCGGGTAGATCCAGTCCACGTAGGCGGCCGCGTCGAGGAGGACGACGGGGACGTCCTCGAGCTCCCGCAGCGCGCCCCGCAGCGTCACGAGCTTCAGGACGTTGTCGGTGACGACGCCCTGGTACGAGGAGAGCAGGCGCTCGCGGAAGCCGTCGGGCACTCCCGCGCCCAGGCGCGTGGACTCGAGCAGGTAAGACGCCATCGGCGCGAGGCCGTGCGCCTCGAGCACGTCGGCGAGGAGGCCGAGCTCGCACTCGGGCAGGGCCGGCGGCGGCTTGAAGGCGGTGAGCGCGCGAAGGGCGTCGAGGAGGGCCAACGAGGCGCGGATGTAACCCGTCGCGCGCGAGCAGGCAATCGCCGCGCCGGGCGTGAGGCGGCGATGCCGTACGCAGGTTCCAGGTACGGGGACCCCGCATGAACGAGCTCGACCGGGGCGAGGCGCTCGTGGCCCGCGCCCTCGCGGAGGGCGGGCGCGTCGAGGTCGTCGCGCACACGAACAAGCTGCACAGCTACCGCGGGGTGGGCGCCTTCCTGCGCCAGACCGCGGCCACGGGGCTCCGCGGCGCGAGCCCGCCCTGGCCGGCGGCGCCGGGGGCGAACCAGGGGTGACGGCGCGAGGTCCCGGCCGTTGCGGGGGCGCGGGCCGCTGGGGTAAGACGACGCCAGTGTGGCGCCGTTCCTCTCCATCGTCACGGTGAACCTCGACGATCGCGCCGGGCTCGCGCGCACGCTCGGGTCCGTGGCCCGCCAGACGTTCGCGGATCGGGAGGTCATCGTGGTCGACGGCGGCTCGACCGACGGAAGCGCGGAGGTGGTCCGCGAGCACGCGGGGCTCGTGACGGACTTCGTGTCCGAGCCGGACGGCGGGATCTTCGACGCGCAGAACAAGGGCACCCGCCGGGCGCACGGCACCTACTGCCTCTACCTCAACGCCGGCGACCTGCTCGCGTCCGACGACGCCCTGGAGAGGTTCTTCGGGGCGGGCCCGCCGCACGAGGACATCCTCTACGGCGACGTGATGATCGAGGAGGTGGACGGCCGGCGGCGCGTCGAGCTCTCCCCGGAGAAGCTCACCTGGGCGTTCTTCATGCGCACCACGCTGCCGCACCAGTCCACGGCGTTCCGCCGCACGCTCTTCGACCGCGTCGGCCCGTACGACACGACGCTGCGCGTGGCCGGGGACTACGAGTTCTTCCTGCGGTCCGTGGTGGTTCACGGCGCCTCCAGCCGCCACGTGCCCGTGCCGCTCGCCGTGTACGTCATGGGCGGCCGCTCCACCCGACCCGAGGCGTTCCCGCTCGTGCGCAAGGAGCGGGTCCTCGCCAAGGAGAAGGCCCTCTCGCCGGCGCTCCGCGAGCACTGGGAGGACTACGTGGTCGCGAAGCGCGGCCGCGTGCTCCACTGGCTGCGCACGGCGCTCCGTCCCTTCTCCCGTCCCGCGCGGACCTGGTCGCGCAGGCTGCGCGGCCGCCCGGACTCGCCGATCTGAGCGATGAAGATCCTGTTCGACCACCAGGCGTTCGAGCTGCAGCGCTGGGGCGGGATCAGCCGCTACTTCCTGGAGCTGATCTCGGGCCTGTCCGGCCGCGTGGACGTCGATCTCGCCCTGGCGCGCTCCATGAACGAGTACGTCCCCACCCTCGAGCGGCTCCTCGGCATTCGCGTGAGCGACCGAGGCTTCGCGGAGACGTTCCTGCGCGGCTCGCGCTTCCGCTGGAAGAAGCAGCTCCGCAGCATCGCCAAGCGGGTCAACCGCAGCCTCGACGCGCGGCGCGTGAACCTGCGCACGTCCATGCAGCGGCTGTGCGCCCGCCGCTTCGACCTCTTCCACCCCACCTACTACGAGCCGTACTTCCTGGAGGCGCTGCGGGGGAAGCCCTTCGTGCTGACGGTCTTCGACC
Organism: Anaeromyxobacter sp.; assembly: GCA_036523995.1. Classification (GTDB taxonomy): domain Bacteria; phylum Myxococcota; class Myxococcia; order Myxococcales; family Anaeromyxobacteraceae; genus Anaeromyxobacter. Next base: position 3,789 of record DATDDC010000313.1, on the reverse strand, counting down.
TCACCCACGAGGTCCTGGCCGATCACTTTCCGCCGCGGGACGCGGTGCCCCGCTGGAAGCGGGTGGTGGCGCGCGCCGCCACGCGGATCCTGGCCATCTCCGAGAACACGAAGCGCGATCTGGTGCGCCTCCTCGACATCGATCCCGACGGCGTGGACGTGGTGCACCTGGGATTCGATCCGCCCGCCTCGCACGGCGCTCCGCCGCCCTCGCTGCCCGAGCGCTTCGTCCTCTTCACCGGCACGCGCGTGTCGTACAAGAACTGGGCGTTCTGCGTGCGCGCGCTCGCCCCGCTCCTGCGAGACGCGCGCGACCTGCACCTCGTCTGCACGGGCGACCCGCTCTCCAAGGAGGAGCGGGCCTTCCTGGCGGAGGAGCGCGTCGCGGACCGGGTGCGCCACGTCTCGGTGGGCGAGGGCGGCATGCCTGCGCTGTACGGGCGAGCGGCGGCGTTCGTGTTCCCCTCCCTCTACGAGGGCTTCGGCCTGCCGGTGCTCGACGCGTTCGCGGCGGGCTGCCCCGTGGCGGTGGCCACCGGCAGCAGCCTGCCCGAGGTCGCGGGGGACGCGGCGCTCTGGTTCGATCCCAGGAACGCCGAGGAGATCCGGGGAGCGGTGGAGAGGCTCCTCCGCGACGCCCCGCTGCGCGCGAGGCTCGTCGAGCGCGGGCGGGCGCGCCTGCGCGCCTTCACGTGGGAGAAGACCTGCGAGCAGACGCTCCAGGCCTACGAGCGCGCGCTGGGGGCACCCGAGCGCCGCGCGTCCGTCGCCCGCTAGGCCCGGCTCGAGGGCCCGCCCGGCGCGCGGCGCAGCGCCACGAACGAGTACATCCTCCCCGCGCCGCGATCCCGGAGCTTCCTGCGGGTGCGCGCGACGAAATACGGGATCCGCGCCGCGAGCGGGCCGAGCACGCTCCCGTACTTCCGGCGAAGCACCTGGAACGGCTGGACGGCGACCTCCCCGGGCGTGCGGGCGGAAGGGAAGGCGTTCACGATGGAGTCCCAGGGGCCGAGCACCCGCTCCAGCTCGAGCCCCGCGCCCTGGATGGCGCCCACGTACCTCTCGAGCGGATAGGCGTGCTCGCCTCCGGCGAGGCGGTGGATGGGGTGATGAGCCAGGAACTCGCGAAGCTGCGCCTCGTCGTCCACCACGTGCTCCCGGCACGCGAGCAATCGACCTCCCGGGCGGACGACGCGCGCGCACTCGCCCACGAGGGCGTCGAGGTCGCGCGCATGGTGGAGCACCTGGCGGGCGTAGACGACGTCGAACTCGCCGTCGCCGAACGGCAGCTTCTCCCCCCACGCTCCCACGATCTCGATGACGTCCCCGCGGCCCAGCGACCGGATGGCGCCCTGGCCCACCACGTCGCTCGGGTCCGGCTCGAGCGCCACCACGCGCCGTGCGCCCGCGCTCGCCAGCGCCCAGGACGCGATGCCCGTTCCGGCGCCGAGGTCGAGCACGTCCCTGCCCTCGACGCCGTGCACGAGCTCGAGCGCCTCGGCGAACTCGGCGGACGCAGCGAAGCGCCGGGCCGCCTCCGGGACGTCCCCGTCCAGATAGGCGTCCCGCAGGTTCTCGGCCTCCGACGGATCGCGCCGGAGGAAGAGCACCGCCTCCTCGGTCGTCATGGGCGAGCGCATCGTGCCGATCAGGCGGAGATCGGGTGCGTGCGCGCCCAGTCCTCCCCCTCGAAGATCTGCCACAGGCGCGCGTACTCGCCGCTCTTCGCGAGCAGCTCGTCGTGGCGGCCGGTCTCGATGACGAGGCCGTCCTGGACGACTGCGATGAGGTCCGCGTTCCGTATGGTGGAGAGCCGGTGCGCGATGACGAGCGTGGTCCGGTGCCGTCCGTCGTCCGCCTCCATGAGCGCGTCGAGGGCGCGCTGCACCTCGCGCTCGCTCTCCGCGTCGAGGGCGCTCGTCGCCTCGTCGAGGACGAGGATGGGCGCGTTCTTCAGCACGGCGCGGGCGATGGCGATGCGCTGGCGCTGGCCGCCGGAGAGGAGGCCACCTCGCTCCCCCACGCGCGTGCCGTAGCCGCTGGGGAGCTGGACGATGAAGTCGTGCGCCTGCGCCACGCGGGCGGCGTGCTCGATCGCGGCGTCGGTGGCCTCGGGGAGACCGTAGGCGATGTTTGCCCGCACCGTGTCGTTGAAGAGGACGGTCTCCTGGCCCACCACGGCGATCCGGCTCCGCAGGCTCTCCAGCGTGAAATCGCGGATGTCCACGCCGTCGATGGTGATCCGGCCCCCGGTCGTGTCCCAGAACCGCGGCAGGAGATTCGCGAGCGTGGTCTTGCCGCCGCCCGAGGGACCGACCAGCGCCACCACCTCGCCCCGCCGGATGGTGAGATCGAGCCCGTGCAGCACCTCGCGCTCGCCGTAGGCGAAGCGGACCTGCTCGTACCGGATGGCCTCTCGCACCGTCGAGAGCTGCGCCCTCCCGTCGTCCGGGATGGTGGTGCGGGTGTCGATGATCTCGAAGATGCGGGCACCCGACGCCGCGCCGAGGATGGCGGTCTGGCCCACGCGGCCGAGCTGCTTCACCGGCTGGTAGAGGAGCATCACCGCGGCGACGAACGAGAAGAACTTCCCTGCCTCGAGCTGACCCGCGATGATGCGCGCGCCCACCCACCAGATCGCCGCCGCCAGCCCGACCGCCGCCATCACCTCCATGAGCGGCGAGGAGAAGGAGCGGACCCGCGCGATGCGGCGCTCGAACTTGAGCAGCCGCTCGTTCGCGCCCGCGAACCGGGCGGACTCGTACCTCTCCTTGCAGAACGACTGCACCACGCGGATGCCGGCGAGGACCTCCAGCGCGAGCTCGGAGATGTATCCGAGGGTGGCCACCGAATCGCCCGTGTTGGAGCGGAGGCGCTTGGACAGGCGGACGACCGGCACGAGGGTGATCGGCACCGCGCCGAAGGCCACGAGGGAAAGCTTCCAGTCGAGGATGAAGCAGTTCGCGAGCATCACCACCACGGTGAGCCCGTCGCGGAGGTACGTGGCGACCGCGTCCGTGATCGCCATCTGCACCATCCCCACGTCCGCTGCGAAGCGGGAGATGAGATCGCCGGAATGATGCCGAGCGTGGAAGCTCGGCGGAAGGCGCACGAGCTTGTCGAAGAGCGCGCGGCGCATGTCAGCGACCATGCGCTGCGAGGCGACCGCCATGAGGTAGGACTGGCCGAAGTAGGCGAACCCCTTCACGACCGCGACCGCCACGATCACGAAGGGCAGCACCGTGAGCATCTGCCGCCGGTCCACGCTCTCGAGGTAGCCGGCCGCGTCGAGCCCCCGCGGCGCCATCCTGGCGAGCGAGTGCACGGCGTTGGTCCGGCCCGTGAAGAGGAAGTCCAGCGCGGGCCCGAGGAGGTTCACGTAGGCGGTGGTCGCCCCTGCCAGGACGACCATGCAGGCGAGCGAAGCGGCGAAGCGCCACTTGTAGGGAACCGCGAAGCGGAAGAGGCGGAAATACGTGCGCAAGCGCGACCGCTTAACACGAGGGGGCGGGGGCTCGCAACCGAGGCGCGCCCTCTACGGATCCGGATTACGAGCGGTGGCTCAGGGGATCGGCGATCTCGATCCGCGGGCCGACCGCGGGCTCGACGTGCTCGGCGGCGCGGTCCTGCGAGCCGAGCGCGTGCTTCAGCTCTCCGTTCACGCCGGCGCCCGAGCCGGAGGTGCGGGTGGCGATGACCGCGACCTCCCGCTCGCCCGCGTCGCTTCCCCGGCTCGCCGCGAGCAGCCTCGCCTCCATGGCCTTGATGCGCGAGTGGATGTTGCGCACGC
>DATDDC010000312.1:0-10292 GCA_036523995.1 Anaeromyxobacter sp. | reverse complement strand
CCAGCCTCCGCCCGCCGGCCTCGAGGTGCGCTTCGTCCCCGGATACGGCGTCGAGGACGGCCAGGGCTACGAGAACGCCTGGCTCCAGGAGCTGCCCGATCCGGTGACGAAGCTCACCTGGGAGAACGCCGCCATGCTCTCCCCGGCCACCGCCAGGCGGCTCGGCGTCGCCTCGGGCGACGTGGTCGAGCTGTCGCGCGGCGGCCGGGCGGTCTCCGCCCCGGCGCTGGTCGTCCCGGGCCACGCCGACGAGTCGGTGACGCTCCCCCTCGGCTACGGGCAGAGGGTCCACGGCGCCGTCGGCGGCGGCGCCGGCTTCGACGCCTACGCGCTCCGCACCTCCGACGCGCTCGCCTTCGGGAGCGGGCTCCAGGTGAACCGCACCGGCGGCCGCGCGGAGCTCGCCATCACGCAGGGCCACTTCGGCATGGCCGGCCGCGCCATCGCGCTCGCGGTCGACGCCGGGAAGCTCCCCGAGGAGAAGCACCTCCTCGACGAGCACCGCGGCGAGGAGCCGACGATCCTGGCGCAGGTCGACTACTCCAAGCAGGAGTACCGCTGGGGCATGGCCATCGACCTCTCGCGCTGCATCGGCTGCGGCGCGTGCACCCTCGCCTGCCAGGCCGAGAACAACATCCCGGTGGTCGGCAAGAAGCAGGTCATCCGCTCGCGCGAGATGCACTGGCTGCGCGTGGACCGCTACTTCGAGGGCACGGCCGAGGATCCGAAGTCGGTCTCCCAGCCCCTGGCCTGCGTCCACTGCGAGATGGCGCCCTGCGAGTACGTCTGCCCGGTCAACGCCACCGTTCACTCCGAGGAAGGGCTGAACGAGATGGTCTACAACCGGTGCGTCGGCACCCGGTACTGCTCGAACAACTGCCCGTACAAGGTGCGCCGCTTCAACTGGTTCGACTGGCACGGCACGCTCGAGCCGACCGTGAAGATGCGCATGAACCCCGACGTGACGGTCCGCGCCCGCGGCGTCATGGAGAAGTGCACCTACTGCACGCAGCGCATCGAGCGGGCCCGCATCGGCGCCCGCGTGGCCGGCCGCAAGATCGGGCCGGACGAGGTGGTCCCCGCCTGCGCGCAGGCCTGCCCGGCCGAGGCCATCGTCTTCGGCAACCTGAACGACCCGTCCTCGAAGGCGTCGCGCCTCCACGCGGACGCGCGCCGCTACGACCTCCTCCACGAGCTCGGCACGCGGCCGCGCACCGCCTACCTCGTCCGAGTCCGGAACCCGAACCCCGAGCTGGCATGAGCACGGCACCGAAGACGCTCGAAGAAGTGGAAGCCCTGGAGGGCTCGCCCGTCCTCGTGGGGAGGCCCGACGATCGCGCCCTCTCCGAGAGCCTGCTCGAGCCGGTGCTCGGCCCGACGCGCAAGGGCTGGCTCATGCTGGTGGGCGCGCTGATGGTGGGCGTGAGCTACTGGATCGTCTCGCTCATCGCGACCCTGTTCATCGGCATCGGGACGTGGGGCAACAACATCCCGGTGGCCTGGGCCTTCGACATCACGAACTTCGTGTGGTGGATCGGCATCGGCCACGCCGGCACGCTCATCAGCGCCATCCTCCTCCTCTTCCAGCAGCGGTGGCGGACGTCCATCAACCGCTTCGCCGAGGCCATGACGCTCTTCGCGGTGGCCATGGCCGGCCTCTACCCCATCATCCACCTCGGCCGGCCCTGGCTCTTCTGGTGGCTCATCCCGTACCCGGCCACCACGCAGGTCTGGCCGAACTTCAAGAGCGCGCTGCCCTGGGACGTCTTCGCCATCTCCACCTACGGGACGGTCTCGGTCCTCTTCTGGTACCTCGGCCTCATCCCCGACCTGGCCACCGCGCGCGACGTCGCGAAGAAGCGCGTGCAGCGCATCGTCTACGGGATCCTGTCCTTCGGCTGGCGCGGCTCGGCCCGGCACTGGCAGCACTACCGCATCGGCTACCTGCTCCTCGCCGGCCTCTCCACGCCGCTCGTCGTCTCCGTCCACACCATCGTGTCCTTCGACTTCGCCATCTCCCAGCTCCCCGGCTGGCACACGACCATCTTCCCGCCGTACTTCGTGGCCGGCGCCATCTTCAGCGGCTTCGCCATGGTGATGACGCTCATGATCCCGGCGCGGCGGGCGTTCGGGTACCAGCAGGTCGTCACCCCGCGCCACCTCGAGAACATGGCGAAGGTGATGCTCGCGACCGGGCTCATGGTCTCGTACGGCTACGTGATGGAGCACTTCATCGCGTGGTACTCCGGAAACCCGGCGGAGCAGTTCGCGTTCCTCAATCGCTGGAACGGCGACTACAAGTGGATCTGGTTCATGCAGCTCTTCTGCAACGTGCTCACCCCGCAGATCTTCTGGTTCCGGTGGGCGCGCCGCAGCGAGGTCGTGCTCTTCGTCGCCTCCATCCTCATCAACATCGGCATGTGGGCGGAGCGCTTCGTCATCATCGCGGTCTCGCTCACGCGCGACTTCGTGCCGTCGTCGTGGGCGAACTACTACCCGACCTGGGTGGACTGGGGCCTCCTCCTCGGCTCCATCTGCATGTTCGGGCTCCTCTTCTCCCTCTTCCTGCGCTTCCTGCCGGCCATCCCGATCTTCGAGGTGAAGGAGCTCAAGCGCGAGCTCGAGCACCACGGGCCCGGCGTGCGCCACCAGGGACCCGCGGAGGTGGCGCGATGACCGGGAGCTACGTCCTCGCCCGGTTCGAGCGCGAGGGAGCGCTGCTCGACGCCGCCCGGGCCCTGCGCGCCCAGGGGCACACGGGCCTCGATCTCCACTCGCCGTATCCTCTCCACGGCGCCGACGAGGCCCTCGGGCTCCGCCGCTCCACCGTGCCGCTCGTGGCGCTCGGCGCGGGGGTGACGGGCGCGGTGAGCGGGTACCTGCTCCAGTACGGGACGGTCGCGTACCTCTGGCCCCTCAACGTGGGCGGCCGGCCCCCGCACAGCCCCCCGGCGTTCATCCCGGTGACGTTCGAGCTCGGGATCCTCTTCGCCTCGCTCGCCATCTTCCTCGGGCTCCTCTTCGCCTACTTCCGCTTCCCGCGCGTGCACCATCCCGTCTTCGAGCTCGAGGCCTTCCGCTCGGCGTCCATCGACGCGCTCTGGCTCTCGGCCGAGGTGGACATCGCGCGGGCGGAGGCGGTCGCGGCCGAGCTCCGCCGGCTGGGGGCGAGCCACGTCGCCATCGTCCCGGGGGTGGCGCCATGACGAGGGCGAAGACGGCGGCGGCCCGCCTCGCCGCGCTCTCCCTCCTCGCGCTCGCGGCCTGCCCGCGGCTCGATCCCATGCAGCGCCAGCAGAAGTACAAGGCCTACCAGGAGAGCGAGTACTTCGACGACGGCATCGCCATGCGGCTGCCGCCCGCGGGGACGGTGCCGTTCCGCTCGACGGTCGATCCGGCCCTGGGAACCGGCCTCGGCCCGGACGGAAAGCCCCTCGCGCTCTCGCCCCTGCCCGTCACCGCCGCCACCATCGCCAGGGGCCGCGCCCGCTTCGAGGTGTACTGCGCCGTGTGCCACGGCGTCCTCGGCGACGGCGTGAGCCAGGTGGCCCTCAACATGTCGCTCCGCAAGCCGGCCAACCTGCACGGCTACCGCGAGGTGCCGGACGGCTACATCTTCCGCGTCATCACGCACGGCTTCGGGCTCATGCCCTCCTACGCGGCCCAGCTCCCGCCCGAGGACCGCTGGGCGGTGGTGGCCTACGTGCGCGCGCTCCAGCTCTCGCAGTACGCGAGCCTGGAGCAGCTCCCGGCCGACGCGCGGGCGCGGCTCGAGAAGGAGGGCCGATGAACCTCGCTCCCTGGCAGGGCGGCCGCCGCGTCCTCGGCCTCGCCGGCGCGTTCGCCGGGGCGGGGCTCGGCCTCACGCTCCTCGGCGGGCTCCTCCTCGACGCGCGCCGCGCGCTCTTCTCGTACCTCGTGGCCTTCGTCACCTGGCTCGGCATCGCAATCGGTGCGCTCATCCTGCTCGGCGCGTTCCACGCCTCGAGCGCGCGCTGGCCGGTGGTGCTGCGGCGCTTCCTCGAGACGGTCGCCCAGACCATCCCCGCCTACATCGTCCTGTTCCTCCCCATCGCCTTCGGGATGAAGCTCCTCTTCCCCTGGGCCGAGCCGTCCGCGCTGGAGGGCGAGCTCGCGCACCTCGTCGCGAAGAAGGCCGCCTACCTGAACCCGGGGTTCTTCCTCGTGCGCGCCGCCGTCTACTTCGCGGTGTGGATCCTCGTCGCGCACCTCCTCCGCGCCTGGTCGGTGCGGCAGGACGAGGGGGGCGGCCCCTCGCTCACCATCCGCCAGCGGCGGCTCGGGGCGGGCTCCCTGCCCTTCCTCGCCCTCACCATGACCTTCGCGGCGTTCGACTGGATGATGTCGCTCGACCCGCGCTTCTTCTCCACCATCTTCGGCGTCTACTGGTTCGCGGGGAGCTTCATGTCCGCGTTCGCGGTCGTGATCATCGCCGCGGCGCTCACGCGCGACGACCCCACCGCCTTCGGGCACCACATGAGCGTCGAGCACTTCCACGCCCTCGGGAAGTTCATGCTCGCCTTCGTGGCCTTCTGGGCCTACGTCGCCTTCTCCCAGTTCATGCTCATCTGGATCGCGAACATCCCGGAGGAGGTGCCCTGGTACATCCTCCGCATCGACGGCCGCTGGCGCTGGGTGGGCGCCTTCGTGGCCCTCTTCCAGTTCCTCGTCCCCTTCTTCCTGCTCCTCCAGCGCGCCGTGACCCGGAACCCCCGGCGGCTCGCCTTCGTCGCGGCCTGGCTCCTGTTCGTCCACTGGATCGACCTCTACTGGCTCGTCATGCCCCACCTCCACCGGACGGGGCCGCGGCCCTGGCTCTTCGACGTCACGGCCTTCCTGGGCGTGGGAGGCGCGGCGGTCGCGATCACCGTGCTGCGCATGCGCGGGACCGCCTCGGTGCCGGTCCGCGATCCCTACCTGGAGGACTCGCTGAGGTACCTGCCGCAATGACCGTCCACGCAGAGCACGGGCACGCCCACGGGGGCGCCCGGTCCGAGGAGGATCGCATCTCCACGCCGCGCATCGTCGCGGTGGGCGTCGCCTCGCTCCTCATCTTCATCGTCTCCGGCGCCATGGTGGCGGCGTACTTCAAGGTCCGCATGACCGCGGCGCCGCCCCCTCCCATGCCCGCGGACGTCGGCCGCTCCAAGATCGGCATGGTGGAGCAGCAGCTCTTCGGCCTGGCGGAGCGGGGCCAGAGGGACCGGGAGGCGCGGTACGAGCGCCTCGGCTCGTACGGCTGGGTCGACCGGCGCTCCGGCGTGGCGCACATCCCCATCGACCAGGCCATGGAGCTCGTGGTGAAGGGCGTCCGCGCCAAGGCCGGGAGCGCCGGCCAGGAGGAGCGCCGCATCGGAGGCCAGCCTTGAGCGCACGCTCCCGGGTCGGCTTCGTCGCCTCCCTCCTCGCCCTCGCCCTCGCCGCGCCGGGCGCGGCGCTGGCGCAGTACGGCTCCCGGTCCGCTCCCGTGGAGCGGCCGAAGGGCATGCCCGCGCCGGTGCTCGAGGACGTGCGCATCGTGGAGAAGCTCGGGAGCGCGCTCCCGCTCGACACGACCTTCCTCGACGGGAAGGGGAGCCCCTTCCGGCTGGGGAGCGCCTTCGACGGGCACAGGCCCGTCGTCCTCGCCCTCGTCTACTACGACTGCCCCATGCTGTGCGGCCTCGTCCTCTCCGGCGCGGCGAAGGCCATGCGCGAGAACGGGCTCGTCCTCGGCAAGGACTTCCAGGCGGTCACGATCTCCTTCGACCCGGAGGAGAAGCCCGCGCTCGGCGCGGAGCGCAGGCGCGGCTACCTCCAGTCCATGGGCCGATCCGACGGCGGCGGCGAGTGGCCTTTCCTCGTCGGGACGGCCGCGGCCTCGCGCAGCGTCGCCGACGCCGTGGGCTTCAAGTACGCGAGGGACCTCGCCAACGGCGAGTGGGCGCACATGGCGGCCATCTTCATCCTCACGCCGGACGGGCGGGTGAGCCGCTACCTCTACGGCATCGAGTACCCGCCCAAGGACCTGCGCCTCTCCCTCGTCGAGGCGGCCGGCGGGAAGGTCGGCACGAGCTTCGACCGGCTCATGCTCACCTGCTACCGCTACGATCCGGCCTCGCGGAAGTACGAGCCGTACGCGTTCGGCTTCCTGCGCGTGGGCGGAGTGCTGGTCCTCGCCGCGCTCACCACCCTCATCGTGAGCCTCGTCCTGCGCGAGCGCAGGCAGAAGTCGGGGAGCGCGGCATGAACGAGCTCTTTCGCAGGCTCCTCTTCCTCCCCGAGCAGGCCTCGGAGTACGCGCGCGACGTCGACGCGCTCCACTTCACCGTCATCAGCATCACGATGATCGGGGCGACGGGCGTCTTCCTCGCCGCCCTCTTCTTCTTCCTCAAGTACAAGCGGCGGAGCGACGACGACGTCACGCCGCGCGTGGAGCCGAGCACGCTGCACGAGGCGATCTTCGTGGGCGGGCCGCTCGTGCTGTTCCTCGCCCTGTTCGCGGTCGGGTTCCCGCAGTACATGCGCCTCTCCACGCCGCCCGAGGACTCCATGGACGTCTACGTCCAGGGCAAGCAGTGGATGTGGAAGTTCGCCTATCCGGGCGGACCGAGCTCCATCGACGCGCTGCGCGTCCCGGCGGGGCGCCCGGTGCGGCTCCTCATCACCTCGCGGGACGTGATCCACTCGTTCTTCGTCCCGGCGCTGCGGGTGAAGCAGGACGCGCTGCCCGGCCGCTACACGCAGACCTGGTTCAAGGCCGACCGGCCGGGTCGCTACGAGATCTTCTGCGCCGAGTACTGCGGGCTCTCGCACTCCGCCATGCTGGGCGAGCTGGTGGTGATGCCCCAGGCCGACTTCGACGCGTGGATCACGCAGCAGCGGCGCGGCCTCGCCTCGGCGCAGGACGCGGCGCCGGTGCCGGGGGAGCGGATCACGCCGGCCTCGAGCATCGTCGAGGAGGGCCGGCGCGCCGCCGCGGAGCAGGGCTGCCTCAAGTGCCACTCCGTCGACGGGACGCGCCACATCGGCCCGACCTGGACCGACCTCTACCTCCGCGAGGAGAAGCTCGCGAACGGCAAGACCGTCGTGGCCGACGAGGCGTACCTCACGAAGTCCATGATGGACCCGGCCGCGGACATCGTGGCGGGGTTCCAGAACGTGATGCCGTCGTACCAGGGGAAGATCCCTTCCCCCGAGGTCGCGGCCATCGTCGAGTACATCAAGTCGCTCCGGACGACGGCGGTCGCCGCCGGCCCGTCGGAAGGCCCGGTCTATGAATCCGTCCCTCGCAAGTGACTCCGGGTACAACCCCCGGAACTACCTGAACCTGCCGGCCACCGGCCTCAGGAGCTGGCTCACCACGCTCGATCACAAGCGGATCGGCGTGATGTTCCTCATCGGCACCTCGATCTCCTTCGCGGTGGGCGGGATCTTCGCGCTCCTCATCCGCATCGAGCTGCTCACGCCGGGCCCGACGATCATGACGGCCATGACGTACAACCGCATGTTCACGCTCCACGGCATCGTCATGATCTTCCTCTTCATGATCCCGGCCATCCCCAGCGGCTTCGGGAACTTCCTCCTGCCCATCATGCTCGGCGCGAAGGACGTGGCCTTCCCGCGCCTGAACCTCCTCTCCTTCTACCTCTACGTGGCGGGCGCGGTCGTGGCGCTCTACGGCATGATCTACGGCGGCGCGGACACGGGCTGGACGTTCTACACGCCCTACTCGACGACCACCGTCACGAAGGTCGTCCCCATCCTGCTCGGCGCGTTCATCATCGGCTTCTCGTCGATCCTCACCGGGCTCAACTTCATCGTGACGACCCACACCATGCGGGCGCCGGGGCTCACCTGGTCGAGGCTGCCGCTCTTCGTGTGGTCGATCTACGCCACCTCCATCATCCAGATCCTGGCGACGCCGGTGCTGGGCATGACGCTCCTCCTCGTCGCCTTCGAGAAGGCGTTCGGCTGGGGCGTGTTCGATCCGGCGCGCGGCGGCGATCCGGTGCTCTTCCAGCACTTCTTCTGGTTCTACTCGCACCCCGCCGTCTACATCATGATCCTGCCTGCCATGGCCGTGATCTCGGAGGTGGTCTGCGCCTTCGCGCACAAGAACATCTTCGGCTACAAGGCCGTCGCCTACTCCTCCCTGGGCATCGCCTTCGTGGGCTTCTTCACTTGGGGTCACCACCTCTTCACGTCGGGCCAGTCGGCCATGACGGGCGGCATCTTCGGCGTGCTCTCCATGCTGGTGGGCATCTTCACCGCCATCAAGGTCTTCAACTGGACGGCCACGCTCTACAAGGGCTCCATCGCCTTCCGCACGCCCTTCGCCTACTTCGTGGGGTTCCTCTTCTTCCTGGTCTTCGGCGGGATGACGGGGATCGCGCTCGCGACGGTGTCGCTCGACATTCACTGGCAGGATACGTACTTCGTCGTGGCGCACTTCCACTTCATCATGGTCGGCGCGACGGTGATGGCCTTCCTGGCGGCGCTCCACTACTGGCTGCCCAAGATCACGGGCCGGATGTACCCGGAGGGCTGGGGGCTCGTCGCGGCGGTGATGATCGTCCTCGGCTTCAACTTCACCTTCATCCCGCAGTTCCTGCTGGGGAACTCGGGCATGCCGCGCCGCTACTACGCCTACCCGGAGCGGTTCTGGCCGCTCAACGTCGCCTCCACGGCGGGCGCGTCGGTGCTGGCCATCGGCCTCCTCGTCGTCCTCATCTACACGCTCGCTGCGCTGAAGTGGGGCCCGGTGGCGGGCGCCAACCCCTGGCGCTCGCGCGGCTTCGAGTGGGACACGCCCTCGCCTCCGCCGCCCGAGAACTACGACGTGACGCCGGTCTACACCCACGGCCCGCACGAGTACGACGAGCCCACCCCCGAGCTCCCGCCGGCGGGGGCCGTGGAGCCGAAGCATGTCTGAGGCGACAGAGATGGCGGTGCCGAGCTACCTCGCGCACCACTTCGAGACGCTGGAGAAGCAGCAGCACGCGGCGCGGCTGGGGATGTGGGTGTTCCTCGCGACCGAGGTGCTGCTCTTCGCGGCCCTGTTCGCGGCGTACGCGGTCTACCGCTACCTCTTCCACGCCGAGTTCGCGGAGGCGAGCCGCGGCCTCCAGACCTGGATCGGCCTCGTGAACACCATCGTGCTCGTCACGAGCTCGTTCACGGTGGCCATGGGCCTCGACCGCTCGGCTCGCGGGCACGGCAAGGGCACCCGCGCCCTCTTCGGCGTCTCCGTCCTCCTGGCGCTCGTGTTCCTCGTCTTCAAGTACGTGGAGTACTCGCACCACTTCGAGACGGGCGAGCTGCCGGGGAGGTTCTACCGGGGCGAGATCCCGGGTCCGGGCCCGCGGCTCTTCTTCACGCTCTACTTCATGATCACGGGCCTCCACGGCATCCACGTCGTCATCGGGATGACGATCCTCGCCGTCATCGGCCTGCGCGCGGGGGCGGGGAGGTACACGCCCGAGTACAACGTGCCGGTCGAGCTGGCCGGCCTGTACTGGCACCTCGTCGACCTCATCTGGATCTTCGTCTTCCCGCTCATCTACCTCATCTAGGAGCGCAGGATGGCCGAGCGCGGCAGCGTGTCGATGCAGGAGCACGAGCAGGTGGGGCACCACTCGCACGTGGGGCGCTACGCCCTCGTCTGGATCGTGCTCCTCGTCCTCACCATCACGACCTGGGCGCTCTCGCGCCTCCACTTCCCGGGCGGCTGGGGCGTGCTCGTCGCGCTCGGGATCGCCACCGCGAAGGGCGCGCTCGTGGCCCTCTTCTTCATGCACCTCTGGGATCAGACGGGCGCGAACCGGCTCGTGTTCCTGACCTCGCTCGTCTTCGTCGCGCTCCTCGTCGTCATCATCCTCTCGGACAACTCGACGCGCTTCCCGCTCGCGAACCCGCCGGGCGCGGAGGGAGCCCTGCCGCTCAACGCCACGGACTACGCGCCGGCGCCGGAGCCGGGGCGGGCGCCGGCAGAGAGCGCGCCGCGGACGGCGCCCGCCGCGCATTGACCGCTCCGGTCCCGGACGGCGCCCGCCGCGCATGGACCGCTCCGGCCCCGGACGGCACCCGCCGCGCAATGGACCGCTCCGCCCCCGGGCGGCCCCCTCCGGCGCAGCGTCCTCGGCGCGGGATGGCTCGGAAGGGCGCGCGCGTACCCGAGGCGTTCGCGGGGCGCGCCTCCGAACTCGGGCGCGCGCTCGCTTCGCGACGCGCGCCCTCACACACCGTCGGCGCGGACCGCCGTCCGAGTCGCGCGCGAATCGAGGCTCTCG
>DATDDC010000311.1:0-2588 GCA_036523995.1 Anaeromyxobacter sp. | reverse complement strand
GGGGAGGCCGCGCGGGGGCCGACGCCTTGTTCGACGTCGTGCACGCCGTCGCGGCGGCGACGGCGAGGACGAGGATCCGGCGGCGGCTCATCGGGTCTCTCCCTTGGCGGCGGACGGAGCCGCGGCGGCCGGAGGCTTCGGCCCGCCGGGCGGCGGCGCCGCGCCGGGGCGGGGCGTCACGGTGAGCACCACGCGCGCGTCCTTGCGGAGGAACATCTTCGCGGCCCGGGACACGTCGGAGGCGGTGGCGAGGCGATAGCGCGCGAGGTCCTGGGCGAGATAGCCGGGATCTCCCGTGCGCAGGTAGTAGGCGGCGAGGGTCGAGGCGCGGCCGCCGAACCCTCCCACCGGCTCGAGCCCGAAGATGGCGCCCGACTCGATCTTGTTCTTCGCGCGCGCGAGCTCCTGCTCGGACGGCGGGGTGGAGGCGAGCCGCGCGATCTCCTCGTCGATCTCCTTCTCCAGCCGGTCGATCCCCACCCCCGGCTTCGGCGTCGCCACGACCACGAACATGGACGCGAGCGCCTGGCTCGACTGCCCCGCCGAGACGTCCTGCGCGATCCGCTCCTCCATGACGAGCCGCTTCACGAGCCGTGCGCTCTTCCCGTCGGAGAGGATCTGGCCGACGAGATCGAGGGCCGCGTCGCCCGGCGCGAACATCGCCGGCGTCTGCCAGGCGATGTACAGGCGGGGGAGCTGGACGTTGTCCTCCATGGCGACGCGGCGCTCGGACGTGAGCGGCACGGGCACGGGCTTCTGGTGGAGGGGAGGGGCCTTCCCGGGGATGCGCCCGAACCACTTCTCGACGAGCTCCTTCACGCGCGCGGTGTCGACGTCCCCGGCGATGGCGAGCACGGCGTTCTCCGGGCCGTAGTGGCGGGTGAAGAACTCCTTCACGTCGTCGAGGACCGCGAGCTTCAAGTCCTCGTGCGAGCCGATGGGGAGCCAGTGGTACGGGAACTGCGGGTCCCACAGGCTCGCGAGGAGCTTCTCGTAGGCGAGGCCGTAGGGGCGCATCTCGTAGGTCTGGCGCCGCTCGTTGCGGACCACGTCGCGCTGGTTGTCGAGCTTCTCCTGCGTGAGCGTGGGGAGGAGGAACCCCATGCGATCCGACTCGATGAAGAGCATCTGCTCGAGGGCGTTCGAGGGGACCTGCTCCCAGTACTGGGTCGAGTCCTGCGAGGTGGAGCCGTTGGCCTCGCCGCCGGCGGCGTCGACGAGGCGGTCCGAGGTCCCCTTGGGGAGGTGCTGCGATCCCTCGAACATGAGGTGCTCGAACAGGTGCGCGAAGCCGGTGCGACCCGGCTTCTCGTCCTTCGACCCCACGTCGTACTGCATGTGAACGCCCACGATCGGGTTCGAGCGATCCTCGTGGACGACGACGGTGAGGCCGTTCGCGAGCCGGAACATCTGGAAGGGGAGGCTCGGGGTCGAGTCCCTCGCGGCCTGTGCGGGCTTCGCGGCGGGCTCGGCGCGCGGGGCGAGCGGAGCGAGCGCGGCGAGGAGGGCGAGCGCGGCGGTTCGCATGATCATGGCGGCCCGCGTTATACGCCCCGGCCGCCGTCGCGTCACGCATCGGACGGTGTGCGATCCGATGAAATACGATACGCCACCCGGGCGTAGTGGGACCGTCTCGGATGAGCCACCGTCCCCTCCTGGCGCTCGCCGGTCTCGCGCTCGCCCCCTGCGCGGCGCGCGCGAGCGCGCCCGGGGATCCCGTCGTCGCGGCACGCCGGTCCGGGCCCGTCGTGATCGACGGGAGGGTGGACGAACCCGCCTGGGCCTCCGCCCCCGTTCACGATGGGTTCTTCCAGCAGTTTCCCAAGGAGGGCGAGCCTCCCTCGGAGCGCACGGAGGTGCGGGTACTCTACGACGATCACGCCCTCTACGTGGGCGTGATCGCCCTCGACTCGCAGCCCTCGGAGGTGTCGCGGCCCCTCGGCCGGCGCGACAGGGCCCCGGCCTCCGACGCGGTGGGCGTCTTCATCGACTCGGACCGGGGGCGGCGCTCCGCCTTCTTCTTCGAGCTGAACGCCGCGGGCGTGCAGACCGACGGCATCCTCTTCGAGGACGACAGCTCCTCGACCGAGTGGGATGCGGTGTGGGACGGGAACGCCGCGCAGATCGAGGGAGGCTGGTCGGCCGAGTTCCGCATCCCGTTCTCGGCCCTGCGCTTCTCGAGAGGTCAGGAGATCGCCTTCGGGTTCGGGGTGCGGCGCATCCTCACGCGCACGCACGAGACCCTGCTCTCCGTCGTCATCCCCCGCAGCGCGCACGGCTCCGTGGCGCGCCTCGGAACGCTCGTGGGCCTGAACGGGATCCCTCCCGCGCGCGCCTTCGAGCTCGCGCCCTACGTCGCGTCGCGGGCGACGCTCCGGCCCAGGGCGACGAACGGGGTGCCTCCCCGGCCCCGGGACCTCGATCCCGTGGGCCAGCTCGGCCTCGATCTCCGGACCTCCCTGGGCCGAGCGCTCTCCCTGCAGGCGACGCTGAACCCCGACTTCGGCCAGGTCGAGGCCGACGAGCTCGTCCAGAACCTCACCACCTTCGAGGTCTTCTTCCCCGAGAAGCGGCCCTTCTTCACGCAG
>DATDDC010000310.1:0-3699 GCA_036523995.1 Anaeromyxobacter sp. | reverse complement strand
GCGGCGCATCGTCCTCGTCCGCTCGACGCACGGGCGCCTCATGGACCTGTGGAGCGAGCGGCGCACCGCCGAGCGCGAGGCCGATCCGGCCCGGGCCGAGGCCGCGGGCAAGGCGCTCTTCGCCGTGAAGAGTGAGCTCGCCATCGAGAACCTCGTGGCGCTCTCCGCCGCGGAGGTCCGGGAGTCGCGCCGCGCCCTCGCCTCGAACCTGCCCGCCGAGGCGGTCGCCCGCGCGCGGCTCGCCGTCGAGCTCGCCCCCGCGTTCCCGGACGCGCACATCACGCTGGCGCGCGCGCGGCTCGCCGCGGAGCCCGCCAAGCTCGGCCCCGTGCTGGGCGCGCTCGCCGACGGGATCTCCGCCGCCGCCCGCGAGCCGCACACGGTTCGAGCCTTCTACGGCGACCTCGCCAGCGCCGGCATCGCCGCCGTGTTCGTCGCCGCCCTGGCCACCGTGTTCCTCATCGTGGTCCGGCGCATCCGGCTCTTCTTCCACGACTTCCACCACCTGCCCCTGCTGCGCGGGACGCCGTTCGTCCAGTCCTCGTTCCTCGGCCTCGTGCTGCTGGGGTTGCCCGGGCTGCTCGGCCTCGGGCCCTTCGCCACGGCGTCCGTGGCGCTCCTCGCGGTGTGGGCCTACCTGCGCACCGCCGAGCGCGCGGTGGCCACCTGTGCGCTGCTCTCGCTCGTCGCGCTCCCCTGGGCGGCGGGCGCGGTGGCGCGCAGCACGGCATGGACGGGGACGGTGGCGGAGCGGATCGACGACGTGGAGCAGGGCGCTCCCACCGACGACGAGGTGAAGGAGCTGGCGGCGCGCTTCGAGGGCCCCGCCGCGCCGGGGCCGCTCCACGCCGCCATCGGGAGGCACTACAAGCGCCGCGGCAACCTGGACGAGGCGCTCCGCTACTACGCGCTCGCCGGCGCGGCCGACGATCGCGCGCCGGAGCTCCAGGTGAACGTCGGGAACGTCCTCTTCCTCAAGGGGGACCTCGAAGGCGCCAAGGCGGCCTACCTGGCCGCCACCGACCGGGCCGGATCCGACCTCGTGGTGCTGGGCGCGGCGCACTACGACCTGTCGAAGCTCTACCTGCGCACCTCGGACATGGAGAAGAGCGCGGCGGCGCGCGAGAAGGCCGAGCGCGAGGCGGGCGACTTCCTGCGCCGCTTCGGCTCCGACGAGGACTTCTCGGCCAACCGCTACCTCGTCGACGTCCCCGTGCCGGAGGCGAAGGTCCGCGCGCTCGCCGCGGCGGACGGGAACTCCGAGGCGGTGGCCGGCTGGGTGCGCGGGCGCGTGGCCGGGAACCTCCCGCGCGACGCCTGGCCGTGGGCGGGGCTCGCGGTCGTGGCCGTGCTGTGGGCGTACGGCCTCGCCGCCCCGCGGCTGGGCCCGTCCGCCGCCTGCCAGAAGTGCGGGCGCCCCGCCTGCCGGCGCTGCGAGGGCGGGGCGGGGACGCTGTGCGGGCAGTGCGTGAACGTCTTCGAGCGACGCCGCCTGGTGGACGCGCGCGACCGGCTCCGCAAGGAGGCCGCCGTGCGGCGCTACCGGCAGCTCGAGATCCACACGACGCGCATCCTCTCCATCGTGGCCGGCGGGGCGGGGCAGATCTGGGGCGGCGCCCCGGCGCTGGGCGCCCTCCTGCTCGCCGCCATCCTGTTCGCGGGGTTCCTGCTCTGGTTCTGGCGCGGGATCCTGCCGCCGCCGCATCCCTCGCAGTACATCCTGCTGGCCAAGCTCGCCGTGGCGGCGCCGCTCGGCCTCGCGCCCTGGGCGTACGCCATCCGCGACGCCTTCCGGCGGACGGAATAGGAGGCGGGGTGGCGCTCAAGGGCACGCTCAAGGACTTCGGGATCGCCGAGATCCTCCAGCTCATCGGCCAGCAGGCGAAGAGCGGCGTGCTCCACCTCGAGTCGCGCGACGACCTCATCCACGTCGCCATCGCCGACGGCAACGTGGTCCGGGCCGAATCGGCGGGGCGCAAGGCGCGCGAGCGGCTCGGCAACATGCTCGTGCGCGCCGAGGTCATCTCGGGCGAGGCGCTCGACTACGCGCTCGAGCTGCAGAAGCAGAGCCTCCGGCGCCTGGGCGACATCCTCGTCGAGCTCGGCTTCGTCTCGAAGCAGGACCTGCGCGAGATGACCGCGCTCCAGACCACCGAGACGGTCTACCGGCTCTTCCACTGGAAGAGCGGCACGTACGAGTTCGAGCCCGGCGACGTCGAGTGGGACCCGGAGACGGTCACGCCGCTGCGCGCCGAGTCGGTGCTGATGGAGGGCTTCCGCCAGGTCGACGAGTGGCCCCTCATCCGGAAGAAGATCAGCTCCGCCGCGATGACGTTCGAGCGGCTGCGGGCGCTCGAGGGGGAGTTCACCGGATCGCGGAAGCTCGAGAAGAAGCCGGCGGACGAGGTCGAGGCGGCCTTCGACGCGCTGGGCGACGAGCCCGCGGAGAGGAAGAGCGGCGAGTTCGCCACGATCGGCCGCAACGAGCGGCGCGTGAACGACCTGGCCATGCCGGGCCGCACCGTCGAGAAGATCGTGGACCTCTCGCGGCTCGGCGAGTTCGAGACGTGCAAGGCCCTCCTCGCCCTCGTGAACCAGGGTTACCTGAAGCCGGTCGCGCCCTCGCGGCGGGCCGCGGCCGCGGTCGGCGCCTATGCCGGGGACTGGCAGGGGCGGCTGCGGCGCGGGGTGGCGCGGGTGGTGGCGACGCTCGCCGTGGCGGCCGCGCTCGCGAGCATCGCCTACTGGGCGGACCGGCGCGGCGTCGCCTTCGGGTCGCAGGGCAGCGCGGCGCTCCGGGACAACGCCGCCCAGCGCTTCCTCGCCCGGTACCAGATGGAGCGGCTGCGGGGCGCGCTCGAGGTGTACCGGCTCGAGCGAGGGGAGTACCCCGAGGCCCTCCCCGCGCTCGTGGACGCGGGCCTCGCGAGCCCGGCCGACCTGCGCTACCCGTGGAGCCAGGACTACCACTACAGGCGGAAGCCCGGCGGCCGGTTCGTGCTCCTGCCCCCCGTCGAGTGACCCCCTCGCCCGGCGTGCCTGCCCCGCCGGGGCCGGTTATCGTCGAGGGGGAGGCGAAACCGAGGAGGCCCTTTGGCGCAAAGCGCAGCGGAACCCCTGAAGACGGTGCGGGTGGAGTTTCCGGACAACGACAAGGTCCGCGCGCTGTGCGGCGCGCACAACGAAAATCTGAAGCTCATGGAGAAGCGGCTCGGCGTCCAGCTCGGGCTGCGCGGAGGCCAGCTCGTCGTGGCCGCCGCCGAGGAGGCGCGGGTGCGCCTCGCCGAGGGGCTCGTCAAGGAGCTCTACGACCTCGTGGCCGAGGGATACCCGCTCTACCTCGAGGACGTCGACCAGGCCACGAAGCTCGCCTCGCAGGGCGTCCCGCTCAAGGAGATCTTCGGCGACACCGTCTTCGTCTCGTCGCGCCACCGGGTCATCACGCCCAAGGGGCTCGCGCAGAAGCGCTACATCCAGGCCATCCGCGACGACGACATCGTCTTCGGCATCGGGCCGGCCGGCACGGGCAAGACCTACCTGGCCATGGCCATGGCCGTTTCGTTCCTCGTCGAGCGCAAGGTGAAGCGCATCGTGCTCACGCGCCCGGCGGTGGAGGCGGGCGAGAAGCTCGGCTTCCTCCCCGGCGACATCGCCGAGAAGGTGAACCCGTACCTGCGGCCGCTCCACGACGCGCTCTTC
>DATDDC010000309.1:0-17340 GCA_036523995.1 Anaeromyxobacter sp. | reverse complement strand
AGGTACCGGCGCCGGCGAGCGTCGTCGTCGCCCGTGAAGAGGCGCATCGCGGCGGCGAGCGCGGCGTCCGCCAGCGCGAAGAGCCCCGCGGCGACGCCGAGGGCGAACACCGCCACGAACGCGACCTCCGCGGGCCGGGCTTCGAGCGCGGCACGGAGCGCGGCCGGCTCGAGGCCCGCGGCGCGGAGGAGCGGAAGCGCCACCTGCCAGGCCGTGGCGAGGAGCGTGGCGGCGATGAAGGCGAGGAGCGCCTCGTGCATCGCGGCGCTCCGCACCGGGGGCCGCCCCATCTGCTCGGCCGTGGCCTCGACGGCCTCCGGGGCCGGCACGATCCCGGCGGCGACGTCCGAGGCGAGCCGCCGGGCGAGGTCGTCCTTCCGGTGCCGGGCGGCGCCCAGCTCCCCGTCCAGGACCGAGAGCCGGATCTCCAGCTCGGCCACCTCCTGTCGCACGGCGGGGCCCTCCGCCGCGACGAGCGGCTCGAGCCACGGGTCGGCGCGATCGACCGGCGGCGGCTCCGCGGTCGGCGGCGGCTCCGCGGGGCGCGCGAGGAGCTGGCCGTCGTCGACGGCGACCACGACGGGGAGGCGCGCCTGCGGCACGGGGAGCGCGGCGAGGTAGCGCGCGAGGCGCGAGCGCAGGAAGTCGTCGAGCGGGACGCCGGCGCGGACCGAGGTGCGCGCCTGCCACAGCGCCGCGAGCCAGGAGCGGTGCACCGGCTCCATGGGCGGCGCCGGGTGGCGCCGCGGCCGGCGCTTCGGTGCTGGCACTACGAAGCCCATCACCCGGCGGAAGCGCTCGCCCGGGGAGAGATCCTTCGCAGGTCGGTGCGGACGCCCTCCGGCCGCCACGACAGTTCCTCCGTAGCCTCTTTATATAACCAACGGACCACCGCTTTCTCGTCCTTCCCCGGGCCGTGCGCGCCGGCGCAAGTCCGCGCCACGCCTCGCCGCCCGCGCGCGCACCCATCCCCACACGGGCCCGTCCGCCCGAAGATCGAGCAGCGCCGAGGCTGCCGCCGCGACGCCGAGGCCGCGACGCCGTGCCACATCGACGAGAGGCCGGTGCCCGGGCGGACGAGCGGCCGGCGTCCCCCGCGGACGCGACGTTCACCATCCGTCGTACACGGACTTTGCGTACGCCAGGGAGCGAGCCGGCGCGTCGCCCTTCGAGGCGAGGCCGGGGAAGCTCCGAGGGCGACGGCCGCCCGCCCGAAGGCGCCGGCGGCGCCGGCCGTCGCGCCCGGGACCGCAGGGCGCCGCGCCGCTTCCGCGTCTCGGAAGGGCACGCGCGTAACGGCGGAGCCCGCCGGCGGTACTCGGGGCCGGGAAGGGAATTGCAAGGAGTGAACATGAACCGGCTTCTCGTCTCCATCCTGTCGATCCTCTCTCTCGTCGCGACCGCGTGCGGCGGAACCGACGCCTCCGCGACCGCCGCCGACACCGCTTCCTCGACCTCCGGCGGCTCGGGCCGTCGCGTCTTCCTCGCGAGCGCCGTGGAGCACCCGAACTTCACGGTGACCTTGCCGCTCTACCGAGGCACGAGCCGGGGGAGAACGGTCTGGTATGTCGTGTTCGACTCCTCGAGCGGCGAGGACGCCGACGCGAAGGGCGTGAACGTCTCGCAGAAGCTCGCCAACGCGCGCGGCAGCGGCGCCGTCCAGCAGGTCTCGGTCCAGAACGGCATCGTCGACTTCCCCGCGACGGCCCGGTTCGACGTGAGGCCGCGCAACGTCGTCCCCGGCCCCACCGGCTTCCCGCCCCTCGCGGCGGATCCGTCGGCCGAGGGCGAGGCCGGCTACAGCCCGCTCGCGCAGCTTCCCGGCGGGACGATCGAGAACGCGCCCCACGTCGCGAACGACTCCGGGCTCCACCCCAAGGTCGTGTCCATCGACTTCGCCGGCGGCACCGTCACCCTCGAGGAGACCGCCGGGTTCCAGGGCGGCAAGGCCGTCCGCTACGTCTCCACCGAGTCGTCCTTCAGCGCCGCGGCCGCGCTCGAGAACGTCGTCCTCGCGCCCGCCCTCGACGCCGCGCCCACGCTCGGGCAGGACGGCACGGACCAGTCGCGCACCAGCCTCGCCGCGTTCGTGAACGGCCAGACGGGCGCCGCGAACCCGCAGCGGCAGGGGCTCGACTCGGCGCTGCTCGACGGGCTCTCGCCGCTGAACGTGCTCCGCTGGGCGCCGAACCAGGGCCGCTACAGCCCGCTCTGGGACGTGCACCTCGCCAAGTGGACGGCGGCCGCCATCGCCGCCGGCCGGAACCTCCGCCAGACGGACTTCGGCGACGTGCTCGGCCTCGCCTCGCACGGCCTCGTCACCGCTCCCGACGACGGGCCCTTCCAGGCGAGCGGCTTCATCGTGAACTGCCCCATCGTGAGCCAGGACGAGTAGGGAACGCTCGGCGGCCTCGCCCCGGCGCCGCTGCGGCGGCCCGGGGCGTCGCCGTCCGCTGGCCGTCGACGTTCGTGATCAGCCCGCGGGGGTCCAGCCGCTCGAGTCGGCGAGGGCGCCGGAGAGGAGCTTCTCGACGGCCTGCGCGTCGCGCGGGTCGACCTCGCCGTCCACCACCTTGGTCCAGATCGGCGCACCGCTGCCGCGATCGACGACGAAGAGCTCGAGGCGGAGCGTGTCGCCCTCGAAGAAGCCGCGCCGGTCGAGGTCGAGCGGCGGTGGCGGCGGGAGCGAGATGCTCGCGAGCTCGGGGGGCAGCGTCCACGGGGGCGCGGGCTGCGCGCCGTACCAGATCGGTGGCGGCTCGGCGTACGCCGCCTGCGCCGGCATCTCGCCGACGGGCAGCGGCACCTCGACGCCGGCCGAGACGTCGACGGCGATCACGGGATGGACGGGCCGGGGAACGAACACGGGCGGCGCGCGGACCGGCATCCCGCCCGGCGCGGGCGCAGGCCGGGGGGACGCCATCCTCGGAGCGCTCCCGCCTCCCTTCCCTCGCGAGGCGACGAGGATGGCCACGACGGCGACGACGACCACGACCGCGCCGACGACGAGCCCCGCCACCGCCGCGCGCTGATCGGTGCGCCGCGACGCCGTCCGCGCCACGCCCTGGGCGCGCACGACGAGGAAGGCGTCGCCCTGGGGCGCGGGCGCTCGCGAGAGCGCGGCCTCGAGGGCGGCCTTCGCCTGGGCGCTCGCCTCGGCAGACTCCGCCGGCGAGACCGCGCGCCCGCTCTCGAGCCAGAGCTCGAGCTGCGGCTCGGCCATGCCGCCCTTGACGGGCACCGTCGCGGGGATGGCGCTCGCCGGCGCGCGCACCGTGGCGCACCCGAAGGCGAAGAGGGTGAGGACGGCGACGTGGCGCAGCCCCGCAGGCGCGGCCGATCGGCGGATTCGCGGCGTCATGGAGTCCTCCCGCCCGGCGGGCGATTGCATTCGGGGGGCCAGGCCGCCTCCCAAAAACCCGAGGAAGCTCGAAGCCTCGCGCGTCGATCGGCGCGGCGCCCGGGCGGCGCGGTGTGGCGCATCGGCAACAGACGTGCCTCGGGCCGGAGAGCGGCCCGCGGCGGCGCCCGAAGCTGCCGGACCGGAGAGGACGGCTCCCCTCTCCCTTCCGGGCCGTTCGCGGCGGATCGGCGGAGCCACGCCGTCACCGCCGGCGCGAGGAGCTTCCCCTGGCGAGCCTGCGAGCGGCGCCCTTCGCGCCCCGGGCCTTCGCCGGCCGGCGCCCCGGCGCGTCCGCGAGGGGATCCTCTCCGGCCGACCCGGCGCGGTCCCCCCGCACGCTACAGCCCGAGCTGCTGGAGGAGCGAGGCCAGCTTGTCCTTCGCCGCCACGTCGAAGCGCCAGGTCTCCAGGTCGCGGGTGAGCGATTCGGCCGCCACCGCGGCGGTGAAGGGCGCCTGGCCGCGCGCCGTGTCCGGCGCCGACTCGATGGCGGTCCTGAGGTTGCGCCGGAACAGCTTCGGGGACACCGCGTAGATCTTGGTCAGGACGTCGAGGTCGAACGTCTCGCTCCCGTCGCGGGTGGACGCCAGCGCCTGCGCCAGCGGCGTCGGCCGGAACTTGCATTTCTGGGACATGAAGGGACAGGTGACCTGCGCCTGCTGCTGCCCGTACTCGAAGAACATGTTGCACTGGGCGCAGAAGTACCGGCCCATCTTCCCCGACGTGACGCCCATGAAGTGCAGGTCCAGGCTGGCATCGAGCCCGGCCGCCGCGGCGACGCGCCTCGCGCCGGCCAGCAGCGCCGCCTTGCTGCGCTTCTTCGCGGGCATGTCCTCGCCCCAGAGGCTCTGCGCGTCCAGGAGCAGGAACGTCATCCCGCTCTCCGCGCTCCGCGTCGCCACGTCGAAGCCCGCCGTGTAGATGAGGAACGACTTGACCGTCTCGAGCGGGCTCGCCCGGTATTGCACCTTCCAGTCGGCGAGGTCGGCCAGGTAGTTCTCGGCGAACGCGACGCCGAGCGCCTCGGGGTCGGCGGCGCGCGCGACCGCGCCGGCCAGCAGGCCCTGGACGAGCTTCGGATAGAAGAGGCCGATGCGCTCGTAGAACGCGGCCGAGCCGGGCGGGAGCGACTCGATGGCGATCGGCGTGTTGACGCACATGCTGGGCATGTACGGGCACGTGGCGTCCTCCAGCTCGAACATCTTCTTGCACATCGCGCACCAGTAGCGTCCGGACGGGGACTGGATGCCGCGGGGCATGGCCTGGAGCATGGCCATCATCCCGCCGCCCCCGTTCTCCATGCCGCCGCCCGTTCCCGCCATCTGGCCGCCCCGCGTGCCGTCGTCGTTCCGGTGCATGACCCTGTGCCTCCGTGAAGCGTGTGGCGGCCAGCTCGAGCGAACGTTGCAGCGTCCCGGGTGCGGTGGCCGCGGAAGCACCGAGGGACCCCACGTTCGAGCCCGCGCGGGCAGGGCGGGTTCGCGGTTGACATAGGGTGGGGGGGTATCCTATCGTGGGCGACGTGGCGAACACGGACAGGGGCGGGAGCGGGGCCGCGGCCGTGCGCTGCGCCTGCGCCGTCGCGGATCACGTCGGGCGAGGGGGCAGGGCCGCCGCCGTGGCCCCCCAGGCGAGGGTGGCGAACCTGGAGCGCCTGCGCCGCATCGAGGGACAGGTGCGCGGGCTCCAGCGGATGGTCGGGGAGGGCCGGTACTGCGCCGACATCCTCGTGCAGATCGCCTCCGTCCACGAGGCGCTCCGGGGCGTCGGACGCGAGCTCATGCGAAACCACCTCAAGCACTGCGCGACGACCGCCATCCGCGCCGGCGGCAAGCAGGCCGACGAGATGTACGAGGAGCTGCTCGACGTCATGTACCGCCACGTCCGCTGATGCGGCGGATCCGCTCGACCGGAACGCGGCGCTCGCCGCGCGCCGGCGGTGCCTGCCCCGCGGCTCGCTGCGGCGCGCCCCTGCGGCGCCTCACGCCGAGACGCGATCGTCCTTGTAGAGGTCGTACGCGGCCTTGTACTCCATGACCCGCGCGACCTCGGAGAGGAAGTCCTCGCCGTACCCGGCTCGCCGCAGGAGGTGGAAGCCCATCTCCATGCCCGAGGTGATGCCACCCGCCGTGATGATGCGCCCCGCGTCGACGACGCGCGCCCGGCTCGGCCGGCTCTTCGGCGCGATCTTCGCGAGGCGATCGAGCGGCGTCATGCCCGGGGGCGTCGCCTCGACGCGGTCGGGCTCCTTGCGGTTCGTGGCGGGGAGCCCGTCGAGGAGTCCCATCTTCCCGTACACCCACGATCCGGTGCAGACGCTCACGAGCAGCGTGGTCTCCGGCTGCGCGCGGACGAAGTCGTGCAGCCGGCGGTTGTGCATCTCCTGGCGCGTGCCGTAGCCGCCCGGGATGAGGAACGCGTCCATGGCGGGCGCGTCCGCGAAGGCGTAGTTGGGCAGGACGGTGAAGCCCGCCTGCGCCTGGACCGGGCGCATCGCGTCCGCGACGAGGAAGGCGTCGAGCTCGGGATCGAAGCGGCGCGCCACCGAGAAGACGCCGTGCGGCGCTGCGAAGTCGACGATCTCGGCATCCTTGAAGACGTAGATGCCGAGCCGAAACCCGGGGCGGGTGAGGGCCATGGCGAACCTCCTGTGAACGGGAGGAGAGATGCCGCTCGGCGCGCCGCGTAACGCATCCCAGGCGGGCGCCCCCGTCGCGTGAACGAGCGACCGAGCGCCTACACTTACAGCGGAATACCCGTCCCGAGACCCTCGATGCCGGGACGGGCGCCCCATGAGGCACGACCTCGAGCGCTGGCCTCGGCCAGCGCTCTCCCGCACGATTCCCGCTCACGCCCACGACCACTCGGTCGCCGCTCGGGCGGGAGGGGAGAGGAGTCCAACGTGAAGACGGTCGTGCGAGTCCTATGGGGTGTCCTCCTCGCGGTGGCGTTCGCGGGATGCGGAAAGGTCGAGCGCGCGCAGGACGAGCAGGCGAGCTCCGCAGCGGTCGCCGCCGCGTCGAGCGGCGCCGCGCCTCAGTTCCTCACGCTGCCCATGCACCCCCGCGTGCTGGCCGGGGCGGACGAGGAGGGCATCGGGGAGCTCGACGGACGCTTCGTCTGGAACGCGCCGTTCGTGAACGGTCAGCCTCCCGGCCAGACGCGCGGGAACGGCTCCCAGGCGGCCATCTCGGTCGACGCCGCGCCCATCTCGACGCTCGCCCTGGCGGCGCTCCCGCCCAACGTCGACGTGTCGAACGCGGTCGGCTCCTACCAGGGCGAGACGACCGGAGGGTCGAACGGCACGGTCGTCGTGGGCGGCTCGAACAACATCGTTCCGGGGGCGTGCGCCACGAACGTCTGCGCGGTCGCCGCCTACACCTCTACGAGCGGAACGAGCTGGACCACCACCGTGCAGTCGCCCACCTGGAACGGCACGACGTTCGGGATCACGTTCGATCCCGGCATCGACGTCGACACCGCCGGCAACTTCTACTACGTCTTCGGCGGCGCCCCGCTCTCGGGCAGCTTCCCGAACTCGATCGCCGTCGCGAGGAGCGGCCCGGACGGTCTCTCCTGGGGGACGCCGGTGGCGGTGACCTTCAATGCCCGGCGCGCCTTCGACGACAAGTACTACCTCGCCATCGACCGCAGCGCGGGCGCATTCGCGAACAGCATCTACGTGGGCTGGGATCGCAACATCCAGAACAACCAGATCCTCTTCGTGGCGTTCTCGCGCGACCGCGGCGCGACGTGGAGCGCGCCGGTCAAGGTGGACGACGGCACGACCAAGTTCGAGCGCGTCATCGGCGCGTATCCCGCCGTCGACCAGGCGACCGGAACCGTCTACATGTCGTGGCACAACTACGCGAGGGACATCATCTTCGTCGACCGGTCCACGAGCGGCGGCCAGAGCTGGGGGACCGACGTCGCGGCGGCGACCACGCACACCGGCTTCGGCGTGGACATCGGCTGCAACGGCGGCCGCTCGCAGAGCCCGGCGCACGCGCTCAAGGTGGACTCCGCGGGGACCTTGCACCTCGTGTACGCGGACCAGGTGGCCGGCCGGGGGTTCGACATCCTCTACGTCCGCTCCACGAACGGCGGCGCCAGCTGGAGCGCGCCCGTCCGCCTGAACGACGACCTCGGGGCGGCCCATCAGTACCACCCGACGCTGTCCGTGGACGGCGCGACCATCACGGTCACGTTCTACGATCGCCGCGACGACCTCGCGAACTGCCAGAGCCACGTCTACGCGACGCAGAGCACGGACGGCGGCGCCACGTGGTCGGCGAACGTCCGTCTCAGCACCGACCCGTCGAGCTTCGACGGCAACCCGAACGGCCCGGGCGACTACTCGTCCTCGACGCCGCACGGGCTGAACGTGTTCCCGTTCCACTCGGATCACCGGACCACCGACGCCGATTCGCTGATGGAGATCTACACCTACCCGCTCTGACGCGGGGGATGGCGCAGGGGGCGGCCGCGCGCCGGGCGACGAGGCGCGCGACCGCCCCGCGTCGCGGGGCCGACGCACCGCAGTTGATCACCGTCAATGAACAGGGTTCACGCTCGGTCGCACATCCGCGATCGCGTGGTCCGCCGAGTGTTCCTGCCGTCGCGGATGGAGTACCGTCGATGGAGGACGCCCGCGCGACGCCGTCATGTCGACCCGACCTGCGCAGCCACCCGAAGGCGAGGCGGTTCCGGGCGGCGGCCTCGGCGCCGGCGCCGGACTGCGCGAGACCGGCATCGACGCCGTGGGCGACGCGCCCTGGGGTACCCATTTCTGCCAGCTCTACGAGACGAAGGACGACCTGGCGGACGTCCTCGTCCCCTACTTCAAGGCGGGGCTCGAGGCGGACGAGTTCTGCATGTGGGTCACCTCGCCGCCGCTCGGCGTCGACGAGGCCTGGCAGGCCCTCGCCCGGGCGGTGCCCGATCTCGACGCGTACCGCAGCCGCGGCCGGATCGAGATCCTCCCGCACACCGAGTGGTACCTGCGCGGCGGGAAGTTCGAGCAGGACCGGGTCCTCGACGGCTGGATCGCGAAGCTCGAGGCCGCCCTGGCGCGAGGCTGCGCCGGCCTCCGCCTCACCGGGAACACCTTCTGGCTCGAGAAGAGCGACTGGAAGAGCTTCGCCGAGTACGAGGCCGCCGTCGACGCGGTGCTGGGCCAGCACCGGATGCTCGCGCTCTGCAGCTACGCCATCGATCGCTGCGGCGCCGCCGAGGTGGCGGACGTCATCCGGAACCACCAGTTCGCCCTCCTCAAGCGCGAGGGGCGCTGGGAGATCGTGGAGAGCTTCGACCGCCGCCGCATGCGCGAAGCCCTCGCGACCGAGCGTGAACGCCTCGCCGCCAACGCCCTCGCGGAGGCCCGGGCGCAGGAGGCCCTGCGCGGCAGCGAGGCCCGCTACCGGCTCCTCTTCCAGAACATGCAGGACGGGTTCGCCTACTGCCGGATGCTGTACGACGCCGAGGGCCGCCCCGCGGACTTCGTCTACCTCGACGTCAACGGCTCGTTCGAGCGGGTGACGGGCCTCCGCGACGTGGTGGGCAAGCGCGTCAGCGACGTCATCCCCGGAACGCGCGAGTCCCACCCCGAGCTGTTCGAGATCTACGGGCGCGTGGCGAGGACGGGCAAGCCGGAGCGCTTCGAGATCGACTTCCGGCCCCTGGGCATGTGGCTCGACGTGTCGGTCTACAGCCCGGAGCCGGAGCACTTCGTCGCCGTGTTCGAGGACGTCTCGGCGCGCAAGCGCGCCGAGGAGCAGCTCCGCAGGAGGAACGACGCCGTCGCCGGGATCGCGCGGATCTTCCGGGAGGCGCTCACCTGCGAGACGGAGGAGGACCTCGGCCTCGTCTGCCTCTCGGTGACCGAGGAGCTCACCCGGAGCAAGTTCGGCTTCGTCGGCGAGATCAACGAGCGGACGGGCAGGCTGGACGACATCGCCATCAGCGATCCCGGCTGGCAGGCGTGCACGATCGGCGCCCGGCCGCGCCACGGCCGCCGGATCCCGGCCGGCTTCGAGATCCGCGGCCTCTACGGTCGCGTGCTGCGGGAGGGGAAGGGCTTCTTCACGAACGATCCGGCCTCGCACCCGGACCGCGCCGGCACGCCGCCCGGGCACCCGCCCATCCACGCCTTCCTCGGGGTGCCGCTGCTCTACGCCGGCAGGACCATCGGCCTCATCGCCGTGGCGAACCGCGAGGACGGGTACGGGCCGGAGGACCTCGAGGTGGCGGAGGCGCTGGCCGCGGCCATCGTGCAGGCGCTCCTCCGCAAGCGGGCGGAGGAGGAGGTTCGCGAGGCCAACGCGCAGCTCACCGAGGCGGCGCGCCGCAAGGACGAGTTCCTGGGGATGCTGTCCCACGAGCTGCGCAACCCGCTCGCGCCCATTCGCAACTCCATCTACGTCCTCGAGCACGCGGTGTCCTCGGAGCAGGTCCGCCGCGCCAAGGCCGTCATCCGGCGCCAGGCGGAGCACCTCACCCGGCTCGTGGACGACCTCCTCGACGTGACCCGCATCGCGCGCGGGAAGATCGAGCTCAAGCGGAGCCGCGTCGACCTGGCGGTGCTCGTGCGGCGCGCCGGCGAGGACCACGCCGCCCTCATGCGGGAGCGAGGGATCGACCTCTCGGTGGACGTGCCGCGCGAGCCGATGTGGGTCGACGGCGATCCGACCCGCCTCGCGCAGGTCATCGGGAACCTCCTCAGCAACGCGGCCAAGTTCACGATGCGCGGAGGGCGGGTGATGCTCGCGCTCGAGGAGACGCGCGGCGCAGCCGAGATCCACGTGCGCGACACCGGCGTGGGGATGGAGCCCGAGCTGCTGACACAGGCCTTCGATCCGTTCGTCCAGGGCGAGCGGACCCTGGCGAGGACCGACGGAGGTCTCGGGCTCGGGCTCTCCCTGGTGAAGGGGTTAACGGAGCTGCACGGGGGGTCCGTGCGCGCGGCGAGCGCCGGGCCGGGCCAGGGGGCCGAGTTCGTCGCTCGGCTGCCGCTCGCCGATTCCGGCGCGGCCGCTTCCGCCTCCGCGAGGCGGCCCGCCCGCGGGGAGGCCAGCCGCCGCGTGCTCGTCATCGACGACAACGCGGACGCAGCGGAGAGCCTCGCCCAGCTCGTCGAGATGTTCGGACATACCGCCGAGGTCGCGTACGACGGGCCGAGCGGCATCGCGCGGGCGCGCGCGAACCCTCCCGACTTCGTGTTCTGCGACATCGGGCTGCCGGGGATGAGCGGGTACGAGGTCGCCCGGACGCTCCGGGCCGACCCGGTCCTCCGGCGCGCGCAGCTGTTCGCCGTGAGCGGGCACGCGCAGCCCGAGGATCGCAAGAAGGCGGCGGATGCCGGGTTCGACGGGCACATCGCCAAGCCGGCCGATCCGGACGAGATCGTGCGGATGCTCTCGTGAGCGCTGCGCGCGGGCTGCGCGGCGCGCGACCCTGCGACCTTCGCGGCGGGCCCCGGCGGCGCGGGGGGAGAAACTCCGATTGGGCCGGCGCGCTTCGCGGTGCGGTCATCTGCCATGCGGCCGATTGCCGCGCCACCTAGGGACGAGAGTCGATCGCCAGGATCCCTCGGACATGGCCGCGGCCCCACGCGGTAGTCGCGCAGTTGACGAGTAACAAAAGATTCCTCTTATCGTCCGGCCTACCGGCAGCTGCGAGAAACCCGCGGGGGCTGTCCTTCACTCATGGTGCATTCTATTCGGAGGGGCCCATCCGGCACGCTCGCTCTCGGAGAGCACGGACCTAGCGTCCTGGCACGCATCGCGTGAGTGAAGCGGCGGCGCGGTGGCGGCCGCGCCGGACGGGGCACGCAGCGCGCGGCATCCGCCATCCGCGTCAGGTCACGGTCCGGCAAGGGGCGCCTTCGCAGCGCCCCCCCGGTCGGCGTCCACAACAGAGGGAGGAAACCATGCAGCACGGCTACGTGAAGAGGCGCAGGTCGTTCGCGGTCCTGTCACTGCTGGTCCTTGCCGGGGCGACGTCGCAGGCGAATGCGGCGGCGCTGCCCGGCGGCTCGCTCGATCCCAACTCCATCCCCAAGTACGTCGAACCGGTCACCATCCCGCCGGTGATGCCGACGGTCGCGACGAACACCTACAGCATCGCGGCGCGGCCGCGGGTCCAGCAGGTCCTGCCCAAGGGCTTCCCGGCGACGAAGGTCTGGGCGTACGGCTCGACGAACAAGGCATCGTCCTTCAACTGGCCTGCGTTCACCATCGAGGCGAACCAGGGTACGGCGACGACGGTGACCTGGCGCAACGAGCTCACCGACGGGACGAAGAACAACAACTTCGTGCAGCACCTCTTCACGGTGGATCCGACGCTCCACTGGGCGAATCCGCCCGGCCCCGTCGACTCGCGGCCGACGTTCACCAGCACTCCGCCGCCGTACACCGGCCCGGTCCCCATCGTGACTCACCTCCACGGCGCGCACGTCGACCCGGAGAGCGACGGCTTCCCCGAGGCGTGGTACCTGCCCAATGCCAACAACATCACCGACTGCGCGACGTCGAGCGTCCCCGGCTGCTTCTTCACCCGGGGCTCGAACTACGGCAACGCGCCGGGGTTCGCGCCCGCGCCGGGCCAGGCCACCTTCGTGTATCGAAACGACCAGCACTCCGCGACGCTCTGGTACCACGACCACGTGCTCGGCATGACCCGCGTCAACGTCTACAGCGGCCTCGCCGGCTTCTATCTGCTCCGCGACGCGTACGAGAAGAGCCTCAACCTGCCCGGCCCCTACGGGAAGTACGAGATCCCGCTCGTCATCCAGGATCGCTCCTTCAACACGGACGGCTCGCTCTTCTATCCGTCCTCGCGCGTGTTCTTCGACGGCTTCGCAGGGCCCTTCATCCCGACCCCGGGTTCGGACATCTCGCCCTACTGGAACCCCGAGTTCTTCGGCAACGTCATGACCGTGAACGGCAAGACCTGGCCGAAGCTGAACGTGGAGCCGCGCAAGTACCGCTTCCGCTTCCTCAACGGCAGCGACTCGCGCTGGCTGCAGGTGGAGTTCGGCAACAAGTCGATGAAGCCGGTCGCCCTGAACTTCAACATCATCGGCACCGAGGGCGGCCTCATCACCGGCGCTCCCGTGGGGACCGATTTCCTCCGGCTCGGGCCGGCCGAGCGGCTGGACGTCGTCGTGGACTTCTCCGGCTTCCCCGTCGGAACGAGGCTCGTCCTCATGAACGTCGCGCCCGACTCGCCGTTCGGCGGCTCGGTGAGCCCGGGCAACGCCTCCGACCCCGGCACGACCGGCCAGGTGATGGCGTTCGACGTCGTGCCGCTCGTCGCTCCCGACACGAGCGTCCTGCCGGCGACCCTCAATCCGCCGCCGGACGGGTTCGAGCCGAAGGCCAACGTGACCCCGCGCAACCTGACCATCACCGAGTTCGACTCGATCATCGACCCGGCCGGTCCCTCCGAGGCGCAGCTCGGCGATGCCTTCGGCCCGCTGCCATGGTCGGCTCCCATCACGGAGAACATCAAGCAGTTCACCACCGAGCGGTGGAGCATCGTCAACCGGACGGCAGACGCGCACCCCATCCACGTGCACCAGACGCAGTTCCGGGTGGTGAGCAGAACGCCCATCGACCTCGCCGCCTTCGACGCCGCCATCGCGGCGTGCCAGGCGACTCCGACGGCGCCGAGCTGTCCGCCGAACCCGAACAACTTCGTGAAGAAGGGCGCCACGGCGAGCCCGGCGTTCCCGTGGGAGGCGGGCCCCAAGGACACGCTCCAGACGAACCCGGGTGAGATGACGAAGCTGGACGCGTTCTTCGACATCCCAGGCCTCTACGTCTGGCACTGCCACATCATCTCGCACGAGGACAACGAGATGATGAGGCCGACCTGCATCAGCCCGGATCCGACCGCGCCGGTCTGCCATCAGTAGGCGGCGCATGGGCGGGGGGAGAGCGCCGGCGCGCCGGCCCTCTCCCCTCGTCTCCTCGATGGCACCGATGGTACGATCTCCACACGTCGCCATGACCGTCGCGGAGCGAGCTCCGTCGGAGGGGGAATCCGCCGCGCGCGCCGCCGAGGCGTTGCCGGAAGGCAGGGAAGCCCCGCCGCCGGGAGTGAAGGCCATGGCCATCGTGCGCTGGTCCCTGGTAGGTCTCATGGCGATCGCGGCGGGCGCGGCATGGATCCACGTGGCTCGCCCGACCTCCGGCGCCGCCTCGCGCGCCGACGCTCGTTTTCACTGTCCCATGCACCCGTCCGTCCTGCAGGACCACGGCGGCGACTGCCCGATCTGCGGCATGAGGCTCGTCCCCGTGCCGGCGCAGGGCTCCGGAAGCGGCACGAAGCTCGAGCCGCGAGGCCGCGAGGCCTCCGTCCAGGGAGGCCCCTCGAGCGTTCCCGGCGTCGTGCCGGTCTTCCTCGAGCCGGAGCGGCTCCAGCTCATCGGCGTCCGGACCGCACAGGCGGCCCGCCGCCGCCTCGCGCCCGAGCTGCGCACCGTGGGCTTCGTCACGGCGGACGAGAACCGCCTCGCCAGCGTCACGGTGCGCTTCTCCGGATACGTGAAGGACGTGCGCGTCAAGGGCGCGGTCGCGCGCGTGAGAAAGGGCCAGGTCCTCGCGAGCGTCTACAGCCCGGAGCTCGTGACCCCACAGCTCGCCTTCGTGAACAGCGTCCGCTGGAGCAACGCCGCCGGCAGCGCGGGCACGCCGCCCGCGGCTTCGGCCCCGCTGAGCGACGATCCGCGGCGCAGGCTGCTCCTCCTCGGCGTCTCGGAGCAGGATCTCGCCGAGATGGAGCAGAAGCTCGAGCCGCTCCAGGACCTGAAGATCCGGTCCCCCATCGACGGCTGGGCGGTGAGCAGCACGCTGCGCGAGGGCTCCTACGTCGAGCCCGGCGCCGAGCTCTTCCAGATCGCCGACCTCTCGCGCGTCTGGGTCATCGCCGACTTCTTCGAGCGCGACATGGGACGGATCCGGGTGGGGCAGCCGGCGAAGGTGAAGATCGCGGCCCATCCGGACCGCATCTTCAGCGGACGTGTCGAGTTCCTCTACCCGTCCCTCAATCCCGGCACCCGCACGCTCCAGGCGCGCATCGAGCTCGCGAACCCGAACCTCCTGCTCCGGCCCGGGATGTACGGCGACGTCCTCGTCGAGCTCGGCCCCTCGGACGTGCTGGCGATCCCGGCCGAAGCGCTCGTGGACACCGGCGAGACGCAGTACGTGTTCGTCGCGGCGCGCGGAGGCCAGCTCGAGCCTCGCCGGCTCGCCGTCGGGGCGCGCGGGGACGGCTGGGTCCAGGTCCTCTCCGGCCTCTCCGAAGGGGAGACGGTGGTCACCACCGGCAACTTCCTCGTCGACTCGGAGAGCCGGCTGCGGGCCGCGCTCGACGGTTTCGCCGCGAAGCCTCGCTAGCCGCGGGCCTGCGCCATGGTCGCCCGCGTCATCGAAGCCTGCGCCAAGAGCCGCTTCCTGGTGCTGCTCGGGGTCGCCTTCGCCACGGCGGCCGCGGCGTGGTCGATCCGGCACGCCCGGCTCGACGCCATCCCCGACCTCTCCGATCCCCAGGTCATCGTCTACACCGAGTGGATGGGTCGCTCCCCGACGCTCGTCGAGGACCAGGTCACCTACCCCCTCGTGTCCTCGCTCGTGGGGGCGCCGCGGGTGGCCGACGTGCGCGGCTACTCCATGTTCGGGATGTCGTTCGTCTACGTGATCTTCGAGGAGGGGACCGACGTCTACTGGGCTCGCGCGCGCGTCCTCGAGCACCTCGCCTCGAGGAAGGAGACGTTGCCGCCGGGCGCCTCCCCTCGGATCGGCCCGGACGCGACCGGGGTGGGCTGGACCTTCCAGTACACCCTGGTCGATCGCACGGGCCAGCACGGCCTCGACGAGCTGCGCACGTTCCAGGACTTCACTCTTCGCTATGCGCTCTCGAGCGTGCCCGGCGTCGCCGAGGTGGCGAGCGTGGGCGGGTACGAGAAGCAGTACCAGGTCATCGTCGACCCGAACCGGCTCCGCGCCTACGACGTGACCTTGCAGGACGTCGTCTCCGCGATCCGCGACTCGAACGAGGAAGTGGGCGGGCGGGTCGTCGAGCTCACCGGCCGCGAGTACTACGTGCGCGGCCGCGGCTACGTGCAGGACCTCTCCGCGCTCGAGCGCGTGACGCTGAAGGCCCGCGGACCGGCCGGCGTCCCGGTGCTGGTCCGCGACGTGGGCACGGTCCGCTTCGGTCCCGACATCCGGCGTGGCCTCCTCGAGTGGAACGGCGAGGGCGAGGCCGTCGGCGCGGTGGTGGTGATGCGCAACGGCGAGAACGCGCTCCAGGTGGTCGAGCGCGTGAAGCAGAAGCTCGCGGACCTCGGGCCCTCGTTCCCCAAGGGCGTCGAGCTGGAGGTGGCCTACGACCGCTCGGACCTCATCCACCGATCCATCGCGACGCTGCGCCGCGTGCTGCTGGAGGAGGCGCTGGTCGTCTCGCTCGTCGTCGTCCTCTTCCTGCTCCACCTCCGCTCCGCCGTCCTCCCCATCCTGTCGATCCCGGTGTCGGTCGCCATCGCGTTCATCCCCATGTGGCTGCTCGACATCCCGGCCACCATCATGAGCCTGGGCGGGATCGCCATCGCCATCGGGGCCACCGTGGACGCGGAGATCGTGATGATCGAGGCGTCGCACAAGAAGCTGGAGCAGGCGCCGCCCGGGGCCGATCGCTCGAGGCTCCTCGCGGAGGCGGCGCGCGAGGTGACGCCCGCCATCTTCTTCTCGCTCCTCGTCATCGCGGTGTCCTTCCTGCCGGTGTTCGCGCTGACGGGCCAGGCGGGGCGGCTCTTCAAGCCGCTCGCCTGGACCAAGACCTTCGTCATGCTGGCCGCGGCGCTGCTCTCCATCACCTTCGCGCCGGCGCTCCGGGATCTCCTCGTGCGCGGGAAGCTCCGCCCCGAGTCGCGGCACCCCATCTCCCGGGCGATCATCCGGCTGTACCGGCCCTTCGTGTTCGTGGCGCTGCGCCGGCCCAAGTCGACGGTGCTCATCGGGCTGCTGGCGGTCCTCTCGGCGGTGCCGCTGGCCGCGCGGCTCGGCCACGAGTTCATGCCGCCGCTCGACGAGGGCGACCTCCTCTACATGCCGACCACCTTCCCCGGCATCTCCGTCGAGGAGGCGAAGCGGGCGCTGCAGTACCAGGACCGGATGCTGCGCTCCTTTCCCGAGGTGGCGTCGGTGTTCGGCAAGGTGGGGCGGGCGGAGACCGCCACGGATCCCGCGCCGCTCACGATGGTCGAGACCACGGTGCGGCTGAAGCCGGCGGAAGCGTGGCGGCTCGTTCCCCGCGAGCGCTGGTACAGCGGGTGGGCGCCGGAGTGGCTGGCGCGGCCGCTGCGCGTCGTCTGGCCGGATCGCGGCCGCATCACCTGGGACGAGCTGGCGGCGGAGATGAACCGGAGAATGGCCTACCCGGGCTGGACGAACGCCTTCACCATGCCCATCAAGGCGCGCGTGGACATGCTCACCACGGGCGTTCGAACGCCGGTCGGCGTGAAGGTGATGGGCACCGACGTGGACGGCATCGAGCGGGTCGGCGTCGCCCTGGAGCGCGTCATCGCGTCGGTCGCCGGAACGCGCTCCGTCTATTACGAGCGGAGCACCGGCGGCTTCTACGTCGACATCGTCCCCGACCACGACGCGCTGGCGCGCCACGGGCTGCGCATCGGGGACGTTCAGCGAACCATCGAGGCGGCCATCGGCGGGGCGCCCATCGGCGTCACCATCGAGGGGCGCAAGCGCTTCTCGATCAACGTGCGATACCCGCAGGATCTCCGCAGCGACCTCGACCGGCTGAGGCAGGTGCCGATCCCGGTGGGCGGCGACGCCGGTGAGATGCGAGGCGGCATGGCCCGCGGCGAGGCCATGCCGGTCGCGCCGGCGGCGCCGGCTCCTGCGCAGCGGGGCGGC
>DATDDC010000308.1:0-7826 GCA_036523995.1 Anaeromyxobacter sp. | reverse complement strand
CGCCGCGCGCCTCGCCGAGGCGGCCCGCCGCGCCGGGCACGACCCGGGCCCGCCGGGCGAGCCCTTCGACGACGTCTTCTTCCGCGTCATGCTCGACGCGGTGGAGCCGCGCATCGGGAGGACGCGCCCGACCTATCTCCTCGACTGGCCCGCGTCCATGGCGGCCCTCTCCCGCGTGAAGCGCGACGACCCGCGCCTGGCCGAGCGCTTCGAGCTGTACGCGGGCGGGCTCGAGCTCGCGAACGGCTTCACCGAGCTCGACGACGCGGCCGAGCAGCGCCGGCGCCTCGAGGAGGAGCAGGAGCGCCGGCGCGCGCTGGGCCGCCGGGTCTACCCGCTCGACGAGCGCTTCCTCGAGGCGGTGGGGCGGATGCCCGAGGCGGGCGGCGTGGCGGTGGGCTTCGACCGGCTCCTCATGCTCCTCACCGGAGCGGAGGCCATCGAGGACGTGCTCCTCTTCCCGGCGAGCGGCTTCCTCTAGGGCGCCGCTCAGGCGCGGTCGGCGGCCCGCATGGAGACGGCCGGCCGCTGGGGGAGGTCCACGAAGAAGGTCGCGCCCGCGCCGGGCGTCGACTCGACGCGCACCGTCCCGCCGTGCGCCTCCACGATCCGCTTCACGATATAGAGGCCCAGGCCGAGCCCGCCGTAGTTGCGCGAGGAGACGGCGCGCTCGAAGCGCTCGAAGATCTGGGGCTGGTCCACGGGGTCGATGCCGATCCCGTGATCGCGCACCACGAGCAGGGCCCGGTCGTCGCGCGGCCCGTACTCGATCTCCACGGGGTTGCCCCCGCCGTACTTCACGGCGTTGGCGAGGAGATTCGTCACCACCTGGGAGATGCGGAGCCGGTCCCAGTAGCCGTGCACCGACTCCCCGTGGACGCGGAGGGTGGAGCCCGTCTGCGCCGCCTCGTCCTCGAACTGCGCCGCGACCTCGGCGACCACGGTGCCGAGATCGACCTCGTCGACGTCGAGCTCGAGGCGGCCCATCTGGATGCGCGAGACGTCGAGCAGCGCGGTGACGAGCTTCTCGAGGCGCTGGCCCTGGCGCTCGGCCGTGGCCAGCACGCGCTCCACGTACTGGGGGGGCAGCTTCTCCCCGTCGCCGCGGGTGGAGACGCGCCGCATGTTCTCGAGCGCCAGGCGCAGCGCGGTGAGGGGGGTGCGGAGCTCGTGCGAGGCGATGGAGAGGAACTCGTCGCGCGCCGCCACCGCGGCCTGCGCCTCGCTGTACAGCCGCGCGTTCTCGAGCGCCTGCGAGGCGCGGTGGGCGAGGTCCTCGAGGAGCGTCTCGTCCTCGTGCGTGTACGCCGGGCCGCCCGCGTCGCGCATGAGCGAGATGTGGCCGATCACCTGCCGCCGGTGCTTGAGCGGCGCCATCATGAGGCTCGTCACGCCCTCCAGGTACGGCCAGTACTCCGGCTTCATCTCGGAGTGGATGACGTCGATGGAGAGGTGCGGGATGCGGAGGATGCGCCCGGAGGCGATGACGCGCGAGGTGAGCCCCTCGGTCGTCCGCTGCGGCGCCACGGCGATCACCCGCCGGCGGAGCGCCGCGCGCTCCGGGACGGGGTGGTAGATGGCCACGGGCAGGAGCCACTCGCCGTCGGGCGAGATGACGCGGATGAGGGCGCCGTCGCCGATGAGCTCGGAGAGCCGCCGCGCCACCGTCTCGAGCGTCGACTTGTAGTCGAGCCCGGAGGCGAAGACGCGCGAGGCCTCCGCCAGCGCCTCGAGCCGGGTGGCCTGCCGCCGCAGGGCGTCCTCCGCCCGCGTGCGGTCGGTGATGTCGATCCCGGTCGCCACGACGCCGGCGATCTCGCCGCGCTCGTCCACGAGCCGCGTGTTCGACCAGGCGATGAGCCTGCGGTCCCCGCGCCGCGTGAGCCAGTGATTCTCGCAGTGGCACGCCGCCTCGTTGGTGAGGAGCCGCTGGAACATGGCCGCGACGCCGTCGCGCTCGTCGGGGAGGAGGAGGAAGCCCAGGGGACGCCCGAGCACCTCGTGGCGCGGGTAGCCCGTCGCCGCCTCGCAGGCCGCGTTCCAGCGGACGATCTTGGTCTCGCGGTCCAGCACCACGACGAGCGCGCCCACCGTCTCGATGACGATCTGCGCGAGGTCGTGGTCGCCGAGGGGCAAGGAGGTCCCCTAGTACTCGAAGCCGCTTCCGCCGATGAACTCGCGGATGAGCGAGGTGGGGGGAACGTGGTCGGGATAGATGGAGACGAATCGGTCCACGAGGTAGCGCAGCCGGAGGGCCGTGGGGAAGGCCGGATGGCTCTGCGGCACTTCGAGGAGGTACCGCTCGGCGAAGACCTTGAGGACGGCGGGCTCGTAGATGAGGGCGGTGTCGAACACGGCGTCGGCCTCGTCCTGGTAAGGGAAGATGTGCTCGCGCTCGCCCTCCTGCACGGACGGCCATCGCTCGATGTTCTCGGCGGCGGAGTAGCCGCGCTGGTGCCGGTCCCGCACGATGCGCCGCAGGAGCCGCAGGTCCGTCGCCGAGACGCGGGTGAGCCGGTCGAAGGGGAGCGTCGTCGCCGGGTGGATGAAGATCCGGTAGAGCTCGCCGGCCCTGGGGATGGCGCCGAGGAGCCCGGGGTTGAGCCCGTGGATCCCCTCCAGCATGAGCACGTCGCCGGGCCGGAGCTGGATGGTGGGGCCGCCCTGCGGATGGCTCTTGCCGGTGAGGAAGTCGTACCGCGCCCCCTTCACGGCCTCGCCCGCCAGGAGCCGGCCCACGTGCTCCTGGAGGAGCCCGAGGTCGAGGGCCTCGAGCGCCTCGAAGTCCCAGTCGCCGTTCTCGCCCCTGGGCGTCCGCTCGCGGTCCACGTAGTAATCGTCGAGCGAGATGCCCACGGGGTTCACGCCGTCGATCTGGAGCTGGACCCGGAGGCGCTTGATGAAGGTGGTCTTGCCGGAGGAGGAGGGGCCGGCGATGGAGATGATGCGGATGCGGTCCCGTGCGGCGGCGATGGCGTCGGCGATCTGGCCGATCCGCTTCTCGTGAAACCCCTCCGCCACGCGGATGAGCTGCGTCACCTGCCCGGAGATGCACAGGTCGTTGAAGGCGCCCACGCTCGTCACGCCCATGGCCGCGAGCCAGCTCTGGTGCTCCTCGGGCATGTCGCCGTGCCGCGGCCTCGGTCGCGGCGCTTCGGCGCCGTTGCCGTGCCCGTTGCGGGGATCGAGGGCGCCGAGGTCGAGGGCCAGCCCCTCGTCCCCCGGCGAGAGGCGGAAGCCCCGCAGCCGCCCGGTGGAGGGCAGGAGCGGGCCCATGGAGAGCGCGTAGAGCTCGCCGCAGGAGGCGAGCCGCACCGTGGCCTGCCGGCGGACGCGGAGGAGCCTCGCCGCGTCGTCCCAGCCGTGCTCGCGGAACCACCCCGCCGCCTCGTCCGTGGACCAGAACTCGACGCGGAACGGCGCGTCGGCCGCGGCGATCCGCTCCATGGCCGCGGCCACCTCGGCGGCGAGCCGCGAGAGGTCGCCGTCGCCCGCCACGTTCACCACCTGCCGCGTGCCGCGCGAGGGGCCCATCCGCACGAGGAGCCGCGGCGCGACCTGGTGC
Organism: Anaeromyxobacter sp.; assembly: GCA_036523995.1. Taxonomy (GTDB): domain Bacteria; phylum Myxococcota; class Myxococcia; order Myxococcales; family Anaeromyxobacteraceae; genus Anaeromyxobacter. Next base: position 4,261 of record DATDDC010000308.1, on the reverse strand, counting down.
GCCGCCTCGAGGAGGAGCAGGCCCACGGAGTGCGCGTAGATCTGGCGGCCCTCCCAGTGGCGGAGCGTGAGCGGCGCCACCGCGGTGTCGGTGAAGATCGACGTGGCCAGCGAGACGGGCTTCTGGGCGAGGAGCCCGGCCACGACGAGCGCGCCGTCGATCTCGGTGGGCAGGAGGTCCTGGAGCCGCGTGCCGGTCCGCACGCGCCGCTCCTCCTCCCCCACGCGGACGGTGATCTCCTGCGCGCGCGGCAGGGATCGCCCGCGGAGGAGGAGCCCCACGTCGCCGGCGAGCCGGTCGAGCTCCTCCGAGAGCGCCGCGGCGACCCCGCAGGCGATCTTGGCCGCGAGGGCCGGCTCGGTCCGCTCCAGCGCCGCCCAGCCCGCCGCGGAGAGGCGCACGATCGTGCTCGGCGCGTCGGCGGTGACGGTCTCGCCGCGGTGCCGCCCGCCCAGCACCGCGAGCTCGCCGAAGGCGTCGCCCGGCCCGAGGCGCCGGAGCGGGGCCTCCGCCCGGCGCAGCGTGGCCGCTCCGCGGGCGAGGAGGTAGAGATGCTTGCCGGCGTCGCCGTCGCCGTGCACGCGGGTGCGCGCGGGCACGTCCACGACCTCCGCGGCGGCGAGGAAGCGCTCGCGCTCCTCGGCGTCGAGCCGCGCCAGGAGAGGGCTCGCGGCGAGGGCCTCGAAGGGTCCCTCACCGAGGTCGTGAGGTCGTACGGCCATGGAACGCGCAGCTCCTCGGCGTCACGCGAGACGCGAGAAATTCATGGTATCCCGGCGGGTCGGCCGCGGAACAGGGGGCGGGGCGCCGGGTCCGGCGGGAATCAGATCACCCGCAGGATCAGGCACTTCAGATAGCGCGTCTCGGGCACGCCCATGAGCACCGGATGATCGCGGCCCGCGCCGCGGCGCTCCAGGATCTGGAGCCGGCGCCCCGCGTCGTTCGCGGCGTCGAGGACGAGCTCCTCGAGCATCTCCTCCGAGAGGTGATGGCTGCACGAGGCGGTGAGGAGGATCCCGCCCTGCTTGAGGACGAGCATGGCGCGCAGGTTCACCTCCTTGTAGCCGCGCCGCGCGCCGGGGAGCGCCTCCTTGCTCTTCGCGAAGGCCGGCGGATCGAGGACCACCATGTCGAAGGCGGGCTCCTCCTCGGCGCGGTCGCGCAGCCAGTCGAAGGCGTTCGCCTCCACCACCTCCACGTTCTGGGCCCGGTTCAGCGCGACGTTCTCGCGCAGGAGCGCCGCCGCGGTGGGCTGCATCTCCACGGCGACGACCGCTTCGGCCCGGCGCGCGAGGTGGAGCGCGAAGCCGCCGGCGTAGCTGAAGCAATCCGCGCAGCGGCCCCTCGCGTACTCGCCCGCCCGGAGGCGGTTCTCGCGCTGGTCGAGGAAGGCGCCCGTCTTCTGGCCGGCGAGGAGGTCGACGCGCATCCGCACCTCGCCCTCGCGGTGCTCGACGGGCCCCGGATCCGGACCGCGGAGCAGCCCCTTCTTCTGCTCGAGCCCCTCGAGCTCGCGGACGCGCACGTCGTTCCGCTCGACCACGCTCCGGAGCGAGAGCGCGTTCGCGACGACCTCCGCGAAGAAGGCCTTCCGCCGGTCGGTGGCGGGGACGAGCGTCTGCAGGACGGCGGCGTCGCCGTAGCGGTCCACGACGAGGCCCGGCAGGAGATCGGCCTCGCCGTGCACCAGGCGCAGGAACCGCTCGGGCCCGAAGATCCGCTCGCGCAGCTCGAGGGCGGAGGCGATGCGGCGCGCGAAGAAGGCCTCGTCCACCGGCTCCTCGTCGCGCGTGACGACGCGCAGGGCGATCTTGGAGCGGGAGGACCAGAAGGCCTTCGCCAGGAAGCGGCCCCGCCCGTCGGCGAGGAGGACCACGTCGCCGGCCTCGAGCGCCGCCGGGGCCTTCTCGACGTCGGCGCGGTAGATCCAGAGGTGCCCGCGCTGGAGCCGCTCGGCGCCGCGGCGGGTGACGGTGACCTTGGGCTCGTCCATCGCTCGTTTCCGTACATCGTCTCACGCGCCCGCGCCACATCGCCGAGGCGAGGCCGCGCCGATGCTACACTCCTGGAGAAGCTTCCCGGGAGGTCTCGATGAGATCGCGCGTCCTCGCCGTCCTGCTGGCGCTGCCGCTCCTGGCGTTCGACTGCGGGGGCAACGATCCGGCGCCGCCCACGAGCCCCTTCGGCATGATCTGCAAGCTCCAGATCCGCGGCACGGGAGCGGGCATGAACGAGGACCTCTGGTGCATCGCGTCCGTCTTCGACTACGCGGAGCTGGGGAACCCCGGCATGTATGCCTTCGAGCTCGTCGCGTACCGCGGCATGACGCAGGTGGGCGGATCGGTGGGCGTCTTCCTCGACGGCCGTCCCGCGCTCGCCTCGCCCTACGGCTGGACCGCCTCGACGACCAACGTCTCGTCGGGCAGCGCCCTGCGCGCCATCGGCGACGTCACGGCGGTCCCGTCCACGTACCAGGAGACGAACCGCGCCCTCGCGCCGATGCTCGCCACCCTCGGGACCGGCGCGATGTCGATCACGTTCTCGAAGATCCCTCCCGTCGGCGCGACCGGGCCCGCGCTCACCGACGTGCACGGGACCCTCTCCGGAACGCTCCCGGCCGTCGACGGCACGAGCCCGCCGGTCACGTTCGCGGCGGTCTTCTAGACGGGGGGACACTCGGCCCTGCGGGCCTCGCGCCCCCCCGATCCCCCCGCTCGCTCGAGATTCGCACACGCGGCGGAGCCGCGCTCATTGCTGGGGGCCCCCTGGGGGGCCGGGGCAGCCTCATCCGGCTGCCCCTGCGCTCGCCCCGGCTGGACGGTCGCCTATATCGCGACGGCCTCGCGGAACACCGGCTGGCCGTTCTCCTCGCCCAGGCGGCAGGCCGCCATCTGCGCGTCGTGGTCGAAGGCGAGGATGCCGCCGTCCTCGAGCGCCTCGGCCATGAGCACCCTCTTCTCCTCGACCGTCGTGACGGGGAGGAGGTCGTACGCAGTCACCCAGCTCGGCCGCAGATGCGCGTGCGTGGGGATGACGTCGCCGCACCAGGTGACGTGCGTGCCCTCGCCGTGGAAGCGCGGGAGCTGCTGGCCGGGCGTGTGACCCTCGGAGACGATGAGCTCCACGTCGGGGAAGAGCTGCGCCTCGCCCTCCACGAGGTGGAGCTGGTTCGAGTGGGCGAGGAGCTCGAAGTCCTCCGGCGCGAAGCTCCGCGCGTCGCGCTCCGTGGGGGCGTGGGCGTGCTGCCAGGCGCGGCGCTGGAGGTGGTGCGTGGCGCGCGGGAAGGCGAGCTCGAGGCGACCGGCCGGGCCGCGGCGCGTGATGCCGCCGGCATGGTCGAAGTGCAGGTGCGTGAGGAGCACGTCCGTGACCTCGGCGCGCGAGAGGCCGAGGCGGGCCAGCCCCGCGTCGAGGCCTCCGGCGGAGCGGTCGATGGCGAGCCTGTCGGCCTGCCGGGCGTTCCACTTGTCCCCGAGCCCGCAGTCGACGAGCACGACGCGGCGGGCGCCCGGGTCCACCGCGACGAGGCAGCGCGTGACGAGGCGGACCCGGTTCAGCGCGTCGGGGGCGGCCTGGCGTTCCCAGAGCGGCCTGGGGACGATCCCGAACAGCGCTCCGCCGTCCGCCGCGAACCCGGCGTCGACGACGCTCGCGATCTCGTACCGACCGACGCGCACCCCCGACTCTCCTACGCCCCGGTGCGCGCCGATTCCAGCGCTTTCTACTTCTTCGCCTCCGCCCAGTAGAACCCGCGCAGGTCCCCTTCCGAGAAGCCGCCGGGGCCGCCGTCCGAGGCGAGCTTCACCTCCGGCAGAACCCGATCGGCCGCGCCGTGGCAGCCGAGGCAGGACGCGGCGAGCGGGACCGGCCGGAGGAGGCCGACGCGGTCGCCCAGATCGACGACGACGGGCGCCACGTCGGCGGCGCGCTTCGCCGACGTCTCCTCGAGGAGGGGCCCGATCCACGGGCGCGGCGGGGGCGCTCCCGGGCGCAGGCGCGCGGGGATGCGGCCCACCTCCACGCCGGTCTGCGCCGACACCGCGGCGGCGAGGGTGGGGGCGTCCCGCCGGCAGACGGCCATGGACCGGGCGACGCCCACCGACGCGATCTCGGCGGCGAGCCGCGCCGCGATCTGCTCGCGAAGCGTCTTCACGGCCGCCTCGGCGCGGGCCAGGGCCGGCTGGAGCTCGCGCGGCGAGTCCTCGACCCGGAAGCGCGCCGGAGGCGGCGGCGCGGGGAGCGCGGCCGGGCCTGGCGCCGG
>DATDDC010000307.1:0-2270 GCA_036523995.1 Anaeromyxobacter sp. | reverse complement strand
GGATGCGCTGCCTCGCCCCGGTCATGGCCGGCCATGGCGGCTCCGCGAAGGAGCTCGCCGGCGTGCCCTGGGCGGAATGGGTGGGAAAGGCGCGCCGCGATCTGGCGCGGCTCGAGGGCGCGCGCCGGACGTTCGTCGTGGGCTGCTCCATGGGAGCGCTCGTCGCCTGCGCCCTCGCCCACGAGCGGCCGGAGCGCGTGGACGGGCTCGGGCTCCTCGCGCCGGCGCTCGAGCTCCAGCCCATGGGCAGGCTGGGCGCGCTCCTCGGGCGCGCCCCGCTCCTGCGCGAGATCTCCTTCCCCAAGCGCTCGGGCTCGGACGTGAGCGATCCCGAGATGCGGCGGCGGAACCCCTGCATGGACGCGGTGCCGGTCGCCGCCGTGCGCGAGCTCGAGCGCCTCGAGGCCCACGTGGACCGCCTCCTGCCGTCCGTGGCGGCGCCGGCGATCGTCGTCCAGGGCCTCGAGGACCACACCGTCACGGTGGCGGGGGCGCGGAGGCTCGCCGCGCGCATCGGGAGCGGCCCGGCGCCGCTCGTCCTCCTGGAGCGGAGCTGGCACCTCGTCGGCATCGACGTCGAGCGCGAGCGCTGCGCCGAGTCCGTCGCGGAGTTCCTCCGCGCCCTGCCCCTGCCCGGGCGTCGGCCCACGGCGGCGAGGCGTTCCAGAACGAGGTGAACATGGCGGCTTCGCACGTCCTCGCGATCGACCAGGGAACGACCGGCACCACGGTGCTCGTCCTGGACCGGCACCTCGCCGTCCGCGCGCGGGTCAACCAGGAGTTCAGGCAGATCTTCCCGAAGCCGGGCTGGGTGGAGCACGACCTCGAGGACATCTGGGCGTCGACGGTGGGCACCGTGCAGCGTGCGCTCCGCGAGTCGGGGCTGCGCGGCGGCGACATCGCCGCCATCGGCATCACGAACCAGCGCGAGACGGCCGGGCTGTGGGAGCGGCGGAGCGGGCGGCCCGTGCACCACGCCATCGTGTGGCAGGACCGGCGCACCACCGACTCCTGCGCCCGGCTCAAGGCCGAGGGCCGAGAGGCGCGCATCCGCGAGAAGACCGGGCTCGTCCTCGACCCGTACTTCTCCGCGACCAAGATCCGCTGGCTCCTCGATCACGTGAAGGGCGCCGAGGAGAAGGCGCGGGACGGCGCCGTGGCCTTCGGCACCATCGACACCTTCCTCGCCTGGCGCCTCACCGGCGGCGCGGCGCACGTGACCGACGTCTCGAACGCCAGCCGCACGCTCCTCATGGACCTCCGGACCCGCGAGTGGGACCGCGAGCTCCTGGATCTCTTCGGCGTGCCGCGGAGCCTCCTCCCCGAGATCCGCCCCTCGTCGCAGGTGTACGGCACGACGCGCGGGGTGAAGGTGCTCCCGGACGGGATCCCGGTGGCGGGCATCGCCGGCGATCAGCAGGCCGCGCTCTTCGGGCAGGCCTGCTTCGATCCCGGCGAGGCGAAGTGCACCTACGGCACCGGCGCGTTCCTCCTGCAGAACACCGGGCCCGAGCCGGTCCTCTCCTCGAGCGGGCTCCTCACCACCGTCGCCTGGAGCGTGGGAGGCGAGGTGGCGTACGCGCTCGAGGGCTCGTCCTTCATCGCAGGCGCGGCGGTGCAGTGGCTGCGGGATGGCCTCGGCCTCATCAAGAAGGCGGCCGACGTGGAGGCGCTGGCGAGGCAGGTGAAGGACTCCGGCGATCTCGTGTTCGTGCCCGCGCTGGCGGGGCTGGGCGCGCCGCACTGGCGCCCGGAGGCGCGGGGGCTCATCCGCGGCATCGACCGGGGGACCACGGCGGCCCATCTCGCCCGCGCCACGCTCGAGGGGATCGCCTTCCTCATCAACGACCTCGCCGAGGCGATGCGGGCCGAGGCCCACCGCCCCATCCCCGTCTTCAAGGTGGACGGCGGCGCCTGCCAGAACGACTTCCTCATGCAGTTCCAGGCGGACCTCCTGGGCGTGCCGGTCGAGCGGCCGCGCATGATCGAGACGACCGCGCTCGGCGCGGCCTTCCTGGCCGGGCTCGCCACGGGCGTCTGGAAGGACCGCGAGGAGATCCGCAAGAGCTGGAAGGTCGGGAAGCGCTTCGAGCCGAAGATGAAGCCCACCGATCGCGAGGCGCACCTCGCGCGCTGGAAGAGGGCCGTGGACGCGGCGTGACGAGGTGCTTGGCGGCCGCGTCGGGTGAAGGTCGGGGACGGGTCGGGGTCCAGGGCGGGGCCGAGGTCGGGTCGAGGTCGGGGTCGAGGTCGGGGTCGAGGTCGAGGTC
>DATDDC010000306.1:0-2931 GCA_036523995.1 Anaeromyxobacter sp. | reverse complement strand
CGCGGAGCCGCTGACCGCCCCGCCGGGCGGGGAGCCGCGAGCGCCGCACGCCCCCGCCGCCGGTCCGGGCGACCGATCGCCCGAGGAGGCTCGAGATGAACCCTCGCTGGGTGCGGCGTCCGGACGGATCGAGCTGGGGCTCATGCGCGTGCTCGACGCGGATCGCGTCGAGATCGCGACGGGCGACCTCTTGTGCCTGCACACCGGCTTCGCCGAGCTCGTGGCGGGAATGGCCGGGAGCCCGGACCCCGCCGTCCTCCACCACGCCTCGCCGGTCCTCGACGGCAAGGACGCGCGGCTCGTCCGCTGGATCGCCGAGAGCGGCATCGCGGCGCTCGCGGCGTACAACTACGCGGTGGAGGGGTTCCCGGCGAGGCCGAGCGGGCCCGGCCCCTGCGAGGGCCTGCCGCTTCACCAGGCGTGTCTCTTCCGCCTGGGCATCCCCCTCGGCGAGCTCTGGTATCTCACGCAGCTGGCGCGCTGGCTGCGGCGGAACGGACGGCACCGCTTCCTCCTCACGTGCCCGCCGCTGCGGATGCCGGGGTCCTTCGGCTCCCCGGTGACGCCCGTCGCGACGGTGTGAGGCTTCCCCCGGGCCCGGGGAGGCGGAGGCGACCGGCTATCCGTGCGTGCCCGTGGAGGGACGCTGGACCGCGGCGAAGAGCTTCCTCCGGATGAGGCGGCGGCGCGCCCGGATCGCGGACGGCGAGACGCCGCGCAGCGCCGCGGAGGCCTCGCAGGGGACGCCCAGCGCGACGCACAGGACCTCGGCGCGCTCCGCCGGCGTGAGGCCCAGCCCCTCCACGCGCTCGGCGAGGAGCCGCGCGGCGGTGTCGAGGTCGAGCTCGTCGGCGGGGCCGGCCACGGCGCCTAGTTCTCCCCGGCCGCGGCGCTCTCCAGGGCGCGCAGGCGCTCGTGCAGCTCGACGATGCGCCGCGCCGCGCGCGAGAGGTGCTCGCGGACCTGCTCGATGCCGCGCACGAGCTGGCAGGCTCCCTCGATGCGGCCGCGCGAGGCGACGTCGATCCGCTCGAGCGCCAGGTTCGCCGAGGCGAGCCGCTGCTGCGCGGCGAAGGCCGCCCGCTGGCCCCGGCACAGGAGCACGTTCACGACCTGCTCCGGCGTGGGCGGGGACCTGGGATGGGCGGGCTCGTCGACGGGCACGGCCTCGACGCAGGCGCGCTCGGGGCGGCGGCGGATGAGCTCGGAGAGCTCGTGCGCGCTCGTCCCGGCGGACCGGCGCTCCTCCTCGGAGAGGATCGAGGCGAGGATGCTGCCCGTGAGATCGCGACGGCTCGGCACCTCGAGGACCCTCACGTCCTCGCCGGAGCGGATGGCCCTGGCGATCTCGGCCAGATTCACGTACCGTGAATTCTGGGTGTCGTAGTACTTGCGGTTCACGTAGCGTCGAATGACGCGCGTCTTGCGCTCGGCGGCGGGGATCGTCGTCGTTTCCATCGCAACGGCTCCTCAGGCAAGGGCCGCGCCAGGCAAAATGCCGCGGAGTTGCGCCGGATCGACGCACCGCGGCTTTTCATCATCGAAACAGGCGTGTTTCGATGATGAAACGCCATGCGCACCCGCGACCGAAAGCCGATCCTGTGGGCCTTCAGCCTCTCCCGCCTCGACGGCCTCCTCGAAAGCGTGATGCCGCAGTTCGCGGGGGCCGCGAACATCCGGGTCTTCCACAAGGTCTTCAAGGAGGCCCTCGACGCCGCCCAGGCCCTCATCCAGCAGGGGGAGGAGGTCGACGTCCTCATCTCGGCGGGCGCGAGCGCCGCCTATCTCCGGAAGCACGCCACCGTCCCGGTCGTGACCATCCAGCCCACGGGCTTCGACATGCTCGAGGCCCTGGCCAAGGCCCGGCGCATCTCGCGCCGCGTCGGGATCGTCTCGTTCGGGGAGGTCACGCCCGAGCTGGAGCAGTTCAAGGAGCTCTACGGGCTCGAGATCGAGCAGCGCGCCTACGAGACGATCGAGGAGGCCGAGTCGCGCGTGCGCGAGCTGGCGGCGAGGGGCGTCGAGGTCGTGGTGGGGCCGTCCTTCGTGACCGACGTCTCGGAGCGGATCGGCCTCCGGGGCGTGTTCCTCTACTCCCAGAACGCGGTCCGCGAGGCCATCGCCCGCGCCATCGAGATCGCGCGGGTGGCGCGCGCCGAGGAGGCGAAGCGCGAGCGCATCGACGCCATCCTGCGCCACCTCGAGGAAGCCGTCGTCATGGTCGATCAGGAGGAGCGCATCCAGTCGGTGAACCCGGCCATGGAGCGGCTCCTCAAGGCCTCCGCAGACGCGCTCGCGGGCCAGCCGCTCTCGCGCGTGGCGCCGGACCTCGGCCTCATGCGCGTCCTCGAGACGGGAGACACGGAGCTCGAGGTCATCCAGCGGCTGGGGAGCCGCGTCCTCGTGACGAACTGCATCCCCATCCGCGAGCAGGGCGTGCAGACCGGCGCCGTCCTCACCTGCCAGGACGCCACCGCCATATAAGCCGTGAATGCCGGCATTGGTCACCACCCGGTCGCCTGTTTTTAAGCTCGCGATTAGCTGCTGTTGCTGTTGCTGTCGCTTTTTCTGCGGCCGGATCATCACGAAGTACATGATGATGAAAATGAAAATCAGCGGCACAAAAAATGAACCAATGCCGCCGGCCGGGCCGGGTTGAGGAGCCGCGCTTTGTGCTTGAGCAATAAACGTCTGGAACATATTTAGAATTGGAGAGCGCACCTTAAACGCGAAAGCGGCCGCTGCAATTGTTCTTTCGCGTCGCTCGTATTATTGAGACTGGTCCAGCGCCGCCTGACCATCCGCGTTTACAGATGCTTTTTGGTAAATGCGCGACCCGCGGCTGATTTCAAATATCGCTCAAATTGCGCAGCGCGAGCTCGATCAGAGAACGCAATGTAAGCTTTCAAACGCCACGGGCGCCATTTCATC
>DATDDC010000305.1:0-12330 GCA_036523995.1 Anaeromyxobacter sp. | reverse complement strand
TCGGGGTCGAGGTCGGGGTCGAGGTCGCGGTCGAGGTCGACGTCGCGGTCGAGGTCGCGGTCGCGGTCGCCTTGCGCCCCTATCGCCGGCGAGTCTCCCCGCGGCGCCTTTCACCGCGCGGCCGCGACCGCTCTCCCCCTCGTTCGCGCGCGCGCTCCTCCTTCCCGCCGTCGCCCTCCTCCTCCGCCGCGCGCCGCGGTGCGGGTGGCCCGTGTCCGTGCCGCCGGGCGGCCTTGGGAAGCGCGCGCCGGGTCGCGTCGGGCACGCCCGGCTCGAGGCCGACGGACTGCTTCATGGCCCGGACCTCGGCGGCGGAGAGCGGGCGGAACTCGCCGGGCCGGAGCCCTTCCACGGTCACCCCGCCGAACTCGGGCCGGAAGAGGCGCGAAACTCGAAGGTCGACCGCCTCGCAGAGCCGCTTCACGAGGTGGTGGCGCCCCTCCCCGACGGTCACCCGGATCCAGACGTTCTTCTCCGCCCGCTCGTGCACGGCGGCCTCGAGCGCGCGCGCCGGCCCATCCTCGAGCCGGACGCCCGCGACCATGCGCGCGAGCGCCTCGGGCGCCGGGTCTCCCCTCACCTTCACGAGATAGACGCGCCGATGCCCGTAGCGCGGATGGGCGAGCCGGTTCGCGAGCTCGCCGTCGTCGGTGAAGAGGACCGCGCCCTCGGCGTCCCAGTCGAGCCGCCCCACGGGGAAGACGCGCGTGCGGACGCCGCGCAGGTAATCGAGCGCCGTGGGCCGGCCCTCCGGATCCGACGCCGTCGTCACGCACCCGGGCGGCTTGTACAGGAGCAGGTAGGCGCGGGCCTCCGGCCGGGAGACGAGCTTCCCGTCCACGGTCACGAGGTCCTTCTCCGGATCCACCTTGGTGCCGAGCTGCGTCACGGCGCGCTCGTTCACCTTCACGCGGCCGGAGGCGATGAGCTCCTCGGCCCTGCGCCGCGAGGCGACGCCCGCGGACGCGAGGAACTTCTGCAGGCGCTCTTCCATCGCCGTCGGCTCAGGGCTGCGGGCCCGGCTCGGGCCCCTCGCCTTCCTTCTTCTTCTCGTCCAGCGCGGCCTCGGCCGTCCGCGACTTCTCGTCGGCCTGGGCGATGGCCTTCTCCAGATCCTCGAGCGCCCGGTCCCCCTCGACCCGCTTCGCCTCGAGCTCGGCGCGAAGCCGCTCGTCGCGAAGCTCGTCCACGAGGCCGGCGATGGGCTCCGGCTCGGCCTCCGGGGCCTTCTCCACGATGTCGCGGTGCTCCTCCGAGAGCTCGTGGAACTCGCGGAGCGTGGGCAGCGAGGCGAGGTCCTTGAGCGAGAAGAACTCGAGGAACTCGCGGGTGGTGCCGTAGAGGATGGGCCGCCCGGGCTCCTCCTTCTTGCCGAGGATCTTGACGAGCCGCCGCTCGAGCAGCGCCTTCAGCACGGCGCCGGAGTCCACCCCGCGGATCTCCTCGATCTCGGGGCGGGTGACGGGCTGCCGGTAGGCCACGATGGCGAGCGTCTCGAGCGCCGCGCGGGTGAGCCGCTGCGGCTTCACCCGCAGGAAGCGCCGCGCGAAGTCCGCGTTGTCGGGCGACGTGCGGAGCTGCCAGCCGCCGGCCACCTCGTGCAGGACGACGCCGGAGATGCCCTCGCGGTGGTGGCCCGAGATCTGATCCAGGGCCCGCCGGATGCGCGTGGGCTCGAGGCCGGTCGAGGCCCGCAGCTCCTCCAGGGAGAGGGGCCGCTCCGCGAGGAAGAGGAGCGTCTCGACGACGGTCCGCGCCCTCGCCTCGGAGAGCCTCCGCGCGGCGCCCTGGAGCTTCTCGAAGGGCTCCTCCTTCTCCGCGGGGACGTCGATGTCGGCGGCGGGGACGTCGTCGAGGGCGGGATCCCCCTTCGCCTCCTCCGCGGCCTGGAGCGCCGCGAGCTCCACGCTCGACACGCCGCCCGGGCGGGTCGCCGCCTCCGCCGCGCCCGGCTCCGCGCCCGGCGCGCCCTTCTCCTTCGGATCGGACGTCATCGGTAGTCCTCCTGCCCGCCCGCGGCGCCCTCGCCGAGCGTCTCGCGCGCCTCGACCAGGATCTCGGCGCCCGGCCCCGCCTCGTCGTGGGACGCCTGGAAGATCCGGATGAGCATGAGCTTCGCCATCTCCAGGATCGCGAGGAAGGTGGCGATGACGGAGGTGCGATCGTTCCGCCGCTCCGAGGGGCCCTCGAGGATCTCGTCGAAGGTGGCGCGGCGCCGCACCCGGAGCACGTCCGAGACGCGGATGATGGCGTCGCTGACGCTGAGCCGGTCCGTCAGGACCTCGTGGGCCGCCTCCGGGCTCGCGTTCGCGAGGGCGCGATCGAGGGCCTCGATGAGCTTGAACACGGATACGTCGGCGAGCCCCTCCGGTCCCTCGGGCAACGCCGGCCGCTCGGCGCGCGCGCGGCGGACGAAGACGCTGCGCTCGAGGATGTCCCGGCTCCCCAGCTCCTCGCCGGCCGCCTTGTACTTCTGGTACTCGAGGAGCCGCCGCACGAGCTCCGCGCGCGGGTCCACGCCCGCGTCCTCCGCGCCCGACGCATCCTCCGCCACCTCGGTGCGGGGCAGGAGGAGCTTCGACTTCATGAGCGCGAGCTGCGCCGCCATGTGGAGAAACTCGCCCGCCACGTCGATGTCGAGCTCGTGGAGCGCCGCCAGCGTGGCGAGGTAGCCCTCGGTGATCTTGGCGATGGGGATGTCGAAGAGGTCGACCTCGTGCTCCTTCACGAGGTGGAGGATGAGGTCGAGCGGCCCCTCGAAGGGCGGCTCGCCCTCCCGGAGCGGCGGCAGGGTCACGCGGAACGCGTCCGCGACCGCGCGCGCGCCGGAGCCGGCGATCGAGCCGCCCGTGTCGGGATCCCTCGCCATGCCTCCGTGAGGCTAGCCCATCTTCATGGAGCGGCGGACCTCCGCCATCGTCCGCTCCGCCACCGCCCGCGCCTTCCGCGTCCCCAGCTCGACGATGTCGTCGAGGTCCTTGGGCCGGGCGAGCAGCGCCTCCCGCCGCTCGCGCATGCGCTCCTGCGCGGGGAGCAGGTTCTCGAGGAGCTTCCGCTTGCAGTCGACGCAGCCGATCCCCGCCGTGCGGCAGTTCGTGTCCACCCAGGAGACGGTCTCCCCCGTGGAGTGGACCTTGTGCAGGTAGAAGATCCCGCACACGTCGGGGTTCCCGGGATCCTGCCGGCGCTTGCGGGCCGGATCCGTCACCATCCCCATGATCTTCTTCTGGGTGGACTCGGCGCTCTCCCCGAGGTCGATGGTGTTCCGGTAGCTCTTCGACATCTTGCGGCCGTCGGTGCCGAGGATCTTGGGCGCCTCGGTGAGGAGCGGCAGCGGCTCGGGGAAGACCTCGCCGTAGTGGGAGTTGAACTTCCGGACGATCTCCCGGGCGAGCTCGAGGTGCGGCACCTGGTCCACGCCCACCGGCACGCGGGTCGCCTTGTACATGATGATGTCGGCGGTCTGGAGGACGGGATAGCCGAGAAATCCGTACAACGCGAGCTCGCGGTCGGTGATGTTCTCGCGCATCTCCTTGTAGGACGGCGATCGCTCCAGCCACCCCACCGGCGTGATCATGCCGAGGAGGAGGAAGAGCTCCGCGTGCTCCTTCACTTCGCTCTGGATGAAGAGCGTCGCCTTCTGCGGGTCGATCCCCGCGGCGAGCCAGTCCACGAACATCTCGCGCTCGGAGCTCTTGATGATCGAGGTGTCGTGGTAGTTCGTCGTGAGGGCGTGCCAGTCGGCGCTGAAGAAGTAGCACTCCGCCTCGTCCTGGAGCTTCACCCAGTTCGCGAGGGCGCCGTGGAGGTGGCCCAGGTGGAGGCGGCCGGTCGGCCGCATGCCGGAGAGGACGGTGAAGCGCTTCTCGGTCATGTTCGAGCCCTAGACCGCCCCGATGGTGTTGGCGAGCCGGACGAAGAACGAGGTCAGGTACGCGCTCGGGCCGGCGATGATCGGCCCGCCGAAGAAGAAGACGACGACGAGGAGGAACGGCGCCAGCGCCGTCACGCGCTCCCAGGCCGGCCGCAGCCGGAGGGGCAGGTAGCCGTCCACGATCCGGCTTCCGTCGAGCGGCGGCACGGGGATGAGGTTGAACAGCGCGAGGAGCACGTTCAGCTCGAGGAGCGACTCGACGAGCTCGAGCACCCCGCGGCCGGGGGCGACCGCCTCCGGCGCGAACCGGAGCAGGATCCCCGCCACGAGCGCCGTCACCAGGGCGAGCGCCAGGTTGGAGAGCGGCCCCGCGGCGGCGGTCCAGGCCATCCCGGGGCCCATGCGCACGTCTCGCCGGAACCGCGCCGGATTCACCGGGACCGGCTTCGCCCAGCCGAAGATGAACCCCGGCCCCCACATCATGAGGACGAGCGGAAGGATGATCGTTCCGAGCGGGTCGATGTGCGCGATCGGGTTGAGCGTGAGCCGGCCCATGCGGCTCGCCGTGTCGTCCCCGAGGCGGGACGCGGCCCAGGCGTGCGCGTACTCGTGGATCGTCAGGGAGAGCAGCAGCGGGATGAGCGTCGCGAGCAGGTGGGGCAGGTTCAGGGAAGGCACGTAACCCTCGAAAGGAAATCGGTTCTTTAGCAGCGCGGGAAGGGGTGGTCAACGCGCTCGGCGCCCGGCCGCCGCCCGCCCCGGCGAAACGCACGGCAAGGCGGAATTCGAACCGATCCGCGATCTCGTCACGCCCGCGGGTGGAAGCGCTCGTGGAGCCTCCGCGCGTGGCTTCGATCGACGTGCGTGTAGATCTGCGTCGTGGTCACGTCCGCGTGGCCGAGCATGGCCTGGACGGCGCGCAGGTCCGCGCCGCCCTCGAGGAGGTGCGTCGCGAAGCTGTGGCGGAGCTTGTGGGGCGAGATCCGCCGCCGGATCCCGGCCCCGCGCGCGTAGCGCGAGAGGAGCTTCGCCATGCCCTGCCGAGTCATGCGCCTCCCGCGCGGCGTCACGAAGAGGTCCTTCGAGCGCCGGCCCCGGAGGAGCGCGTCCCGCCCGCCGGCGAGGTACAGCTTCACCGCCTCCGCCGCCGGGGCTCCCACCGGCACGAGCCGCTCCTTCGACCCCTTGCCGCGGGCGACGAGCACGCGCGACTCGAGGTCCACGTCGTTGAGCTCGAGCGAGACGAGCTCCGAGACCCGCAGCCCCGTGGCGTAGAGCAGCTCCAGCATGGCCCGGTCCCGCCGCCCCGCCGGCCTCCGCACGTCCGGCGCCGCGAGGAGCCTCTCGATGTCGGCGCGCGAGAGCGGCTCGGGGAGCTTCCGCCCCGCCCGCGGCGCGCCGATCTCGTCCGTCGCGTTCGCCGGGGTGAGCTTCTCCGCGTACAGGAGCGCGTGAAGCGATCGGATCGCGGAGAGCGCCCGCGCCTGCGACCGCGGCGAGATCCCGCGCCGCACCAGCTCGGCGAGGTGCGCGCGAACCTCGGACCGGCCGACGCGCTCCCAGGAGCCGACCCCCATCGCCTCGAGGTGCTCGACGTACCGCCGCAGATCGCGCCCGTAGGCCTCGACGCTGTTCGCGGCGAGGCCCTTCTCGATGCGGACGTGGGAGAGGAAGAGGTCGAGCGCGGCGTCGAGGGCCATCGGGCTGGCGCCGACGATACCGCCGGTGGGCGTCCCGTCCAGTCTGCAGCCGGCCGCGCGGCCTACGCGACGAGATCGGAGACGTCGCCCTTCCCCACCCTGACCACCTGCGGCTCCGGCCCCGACAGATCGATCACCGACGACGGCTCGTTCGGCCGGTACCCTCCATCGAGGATGAGATCGAGCCCGTGCCCGAGCTTCTCCTTGATGTCCTTCGCGTCGATGAGGACGTCGCCCTCGGGCGTCGCCGCCGACGTCGACACGACCGGGTGCCCGAGCCGCTTCACGATCTCGAGCGCGATGGGGTTGTCGGGGATGCGGATGCCCACGGTCTTCTGCCTGCGCAGCGCCAGATCGGGCACGAGCCGCGTGGCGGGCAGGATGAAGGTGTAGGGGCCGGGCACCTTGCGGCGCAGGACCCGGTAGGCGGAGTTGTCGACGATGGCGTAGCGCGCGATCTCGGCGAGGTCCTGGCACACGAAGGAGAGCTCGTGCGAGCGCGGAAGCTGCTTCAGCTGGTAGATGCGCTCGATGGCGCGCTTGTCGAAGAGATCGCAGCCGATCCCGTAATAGGTGTCCGTGGGGAAGGCCAGGAGCCCCCCCGAGGACAGCACCGACACGGCGCGCTCCACCACGCGCGGCTGCGGGTGCGCGGGGTCGATCTCCAGGATGGGCGCGGCCGGCGCCATGCCGCGCGTTTCTAGCAGCTTTCTCCCACACCCCCAAGCACGAGGCGCGGGTCCGGGCGTGCCGGCCGAGGCAGTCCCCGGCGGCGCGCCCGATCCGGCGCACGGAGCCGTCCGATCGAGCGATCAGCTCCGGTGCTTCCCCTTCTCGATGAGCTCGCGGACCTTCTGCCCGCCCTTCTTCCCGATCTCCTCGTAGAAGGCGTGCCCGCGCTCGTCCCGCACGGTGATCCCGCCCTTGCGCCCCGCCTCGGAGACCGTCATGCCGCGGCGCCCTTCCTCCGGCTCGCCCCGGTGAGCGCCCTTGCCGTCGTCCGCCATGTCCCCCTCCCCTTCGAAACGCGCCCCCGCGCGCGGTTATCGCTCGCTGCCCTTCGGACCGGTCTCGGCCTCCTCGCCGCCCTGCTTCCCCTTCTCGATGAGCTCCCGGACCTTGTGCCCGCCCTTGCGGCCGATCTCCTCGTAGAACGGCGTGCCGCGCTCCGCCTTGATGGTCTCGCCACCCTTCTTGCCGATCTCCTCGTAGAAGCGAGGCCCACGCTCCGCCTTGACGGTGTCGCCGCCCTTCTTGCCGATCTCCTCGTAGAACTTCCGGCCGCGCTCCGCCTTGACGGTCTCGCCGCCCTTCTTGCCGATCTCCTCGTAGAACTTCCTGCCGCGCGTCTCGCGCACCCGGACCCCGCCCTTGCGCCCGGCCTCCGAGACCGTCATCGCTCCCTTGCTGCCGCCCTTCTTCTCCTCAGCCATGGATCGCCCCCGTGGTCCTTCCTCGCACAATGTGGTCGCTGGCCTTCCGGCGGCGCAGGGCCCGTCCGAGCACGTGCTCGGCGATGACCTCCGCCATGTCCAGACCGGTCGCCTCGAGGATCCCCTGCCAGCTCGGGTTGCCGTTCACCTCGAGCACGACCGGCCCTTCCGGCCCCATCACCAGATCGACGCCCGCGTAGTCGAGGCCGAGCGCCACCGTCGCCGACTCCGCCACCGACGCGATCGCGGGGCCGAGCATGAGCGGTTCCGCACGTCCGCCCCCCGAGACGTTCGTCCGCCACTCTCCCGGGGCCGCATGGCGCGCGATGCCCGCTCGCGCGCGCCCGCCCACGACGAACACGCGCAGGTCGCGACCCGGATGCGGCACGTAGGACTGGAGGTACACGGCTCCGTCGCGCGCCGCGCGCTCCGCCACGATGCGCCGGCCGTCCGCATCGGGGCGGAGCTTCTCCACGCCCTCGCCGAGCGACCCCGCCATGGGCTTCGCCACGCACTCCCCCAGGGCCGCCAGGGCCACCTCCGCATCGGCGCCCGTCTGCGCCACGGCGGCCCTGGGCGTGGGCAGGCCGGCGCGGGTGAGGAGCCAGGAGGTCCGGAACTTGTCCTGGGCGGAGAGCAGCGGTTCGAGCCTGTTCACTATGAGTGCGCCCGCCCCCTCCAGCGACCGGTAGATCTCGAACTGGAGATCCGGATCGCCGGCCCGCCCGAGGCCGCGCGCGAGCACGAACGCGTCGAACTCCGAGGCGGGCACCGCCCCGGCGAGGACGGTGATGCCCCCCTCGTCGACGCGCGCAGCGAGCACGGCCGGGTCGATCGCCACCGCGTCGGCGCGGTGCGAGCACGCCTCGAGCAGTCGTGCGCTGTGCCAGTCGTCGTCGGGCCACGCCGTGATGACCCCGATCCGGATGAACCTCTTCATGCCCGCTCGCTTCCCTATCCCTGCCCCGACCGCCCGCGGCAAATGGTGTCCACGCCCGGCCGGCTGGACAAGGGCGCGCCATCCCGTGCCTTTTTAGCCGGGGCGGGATGGGCGCGGCCGCCCCCCCTCTGGAGCGTCCGGAGCGGAACGCCCGCGAGGGGGCGATCAGGCGCCCTCGGGCCGGGCGAGCGCCTCGGTGAGCGCGTCGACGACGCGGGCGGCGCGCTCGCCCTCGAGCCGCGCGCCCTCCGCCGTCCGGACGTAGAAGGCGTCCGCGGCGCGGTGACCTTCCGTCGTGATGCGGGCCAGGTCGACGGTGAGGCCGAGCTCGAAGAACGTCCGGGAGAGCGCGTGCAGGAGGCCGACGCGGTCGGCGGTGAAGACGTCCACCACGCTGTGCCCCCGGGCGCTGTCGTTGTCGATGACGACCTTGGTCGGCACGCGGGGGAGCGGCTTCTGCGGGAGCGAGGAGGCGCGCAGCCGCCGGGCCATCAGGGCGTCGAGCGACTCCTCGCCCGTGAGGACGCGCGCCAGGTCGCCCCGCGCCGCCCTCCAGCGCGGGCGGTCGACCGCCCCCTCCTCCGGCCCCCGCAGCTCGAACACGTCGAGCGCCCGGCCGGCGAGCCATCCGAGCGAGGGGTCGTCGGGCGTCGAGAAGACCTCGGCGTGCTGGATGTCGATGCGGTGGGCCGCGAAGACGCCGGCGATGGTGGCGAGGAGCCCCGGCCGATCGGGCGCGGTGATCACCACGTCGGAGTGGCCGAGCGAGGCGTGCTGGGTGATCGCGCCCGCCAGCGCGCGCTCCCTCCCGAGCGAGAGGAGGCGCAGGTGCCTCGGCGCGAGCCCCGGCGGCACGGTGAGGAAGTAGCGCGCCGGCATCGCCTGGATGAACCGGTCGTGATCCTCGACGCGAACGCCCCGCCCCCGGGCCTCGAGGGCCTCGAGGACGAGCTCGCGGCCGGCCGCCTCGGCGGTGCCGGGCTCGGGCCGGCTCTCTCCGTGCAGGAGCACCTCGCGCGTCTTGTCGTAGAGCTCGCGCAGGAGCCGCGCCTTCCACTCCGTCCAGGTGCGCGGGCCCACCGTGGCGATGTCCGCGTAGGTGAGGAGGTAGAGCTTGTCGAGCCGATCGATGGTCCCCACCTCGGCCGCGAAGGCGTGGATGAGCTCGGGATCGGAGAGGTCGCGCCGCTGGGCGATCATCGCCATGCGCAGGTGCTTCAGGACGAGCCACTCGATGTCGGCGGCCTCGGCCGGATCCATCCCCATGCGCACGCAGGCCCCGGCCGCGATCTGCGCGCCCTTCGCCGAGTGGTCCTTGCCCGCGCCCTTGCCGATGTCGTGGAAGAGCGTGCCGAGGAAGAGCGCCAGGGGCCGCTTCTGGGCGGCCATGAGCTCGGAGAGGCCGGGCTCCTTCACGTCGCCGCAGCGGAGCGCGAAGAGGCGGCGCACCGCGAAGAGCGAGTGAACGTCCACCGTGTACACGTGGTAGACGTCGATCTGCCGGCGCGCGGTCACGCGCGCGAACTCGGGAAGGACCTTGGGCAGGACGCCCAGCTCGTGCATGGCCGTGAGGAAGCGGCCGCGGGTCCCGGCGCGCGTGAAGCAGGCGAGGAGCTCCTGGTTCAGCTCGGGATCGCTCGGCGCCTCGGGGGGGAGCTCCTCCGCCGCCTGGGCCGCCAGGTCCCGCGCATAGGGATAGAGGTCGAGGTGCTCCCGATCGGCCACGGCGAAGAGGCGCACCAGCGCCGCCGGCGACCGCCGCAGCGCGTCCTTGTCCACGACCGAGAGCCGCCCGCGGAAGACCTTCAGCTCGCCGCCGGGCAGGAAGCGGTCCGCCGCGCGCGTGGGCTGCCCGCGGAGGATGGGGACCGGCCGCTCGGCGCCGATGGTGGCGGCGGGCGGTGGGACCATGCGCCAGCCCATGGCCGCCTGCGGCTCGAGGCAGCGGTCCACGATGGCGTCGCAGATGACGAGGACCGTCTTCGCGGCCAGGTAGTAGTGCCGCATGAACTCCTCGACGGCGGAGCCGTGCTCGCCGTCGACGTAGCCCATGGCCTTCGCGATCTGGGGCTGGACGTCGAAGGTGAGCTGGTCCCACTTGCGCCCGGCGAGGTAGTGCATCTCGTTGCGGATGCGCCAGAGGAAGTCGCGCGCGCGCCGCATCTCGCGGATGTCGCGCTCGGGCAGGAGCGCCCGGGCGAGCATCTCGGTGAGCCCCGCCACCTTGAAGCGGACGCGCGCGAGCCAGAGCGACGACTGCAGGTCGCGCAGGCCGCCCTCCGACTCCTTCAGGTTCGGCTCGAGGAGATAGAGCGAGTCCCCGAAGCGCTCGCGGCGGGCGCGCATCTCGTCGATCTTGTCGGCGAGGAACTTCTCCACCTTGGCCTGGGAGAGGCCGTGCAGCTCCTCGCGCTCGAGCTCGCGGTAGAGGTCCCGGTCGCCGGCGAGGTAGCGGAGATCGAGGAGCGCGGTGCGCGCCGTGTGGTCCTCGCTGGCGAGGTCGTCGCACGCCTTGAGGTCGCGGACGCCGTAGCCCACCTCGAGCTTCAGGTCCCAGAGGGCGTAGAGGAGCTTCTCGCTCGCCGCCTTCACGAAGGCATCCGGCGTGCGGGCGGAGTGGAGCACGAGGAGGTCGAGGTCCGAGTGCGGGGCGAGATCGCGCCGGCCGTAGCCGCCGAGCGCCACGAGGGACACGGGCGACGGCGCCCGCACCTTCGCGGCCTCCTCCACGGCCCGGGCCCACAGGACGCCCACGATCCGGTCGGTGGCGGCGCTCTGGAGGCGGACCACCGTCTGCCCGCTCGCGCCGGCGCGGTGGACCTCCTCGATGTAGCGGCGCTGGGCCAGGAAGTCGGCCTTGGCGTCTCCCGTGAGCGCAGGCAGGGCCGCGAGGCGCGCCTCGTACTCGTACGGCGCCGCGGCGGGCAGGCTGACGTGCGCGTCCGGCTGGAGCATGGGGGCGAAAGTATAGCCTCGGCCCGCGCGTGCCGCCCGGGCGAGGCTGGGGCTCCTAGGGCACCTGCGCCGCCGCGATGCGGGCTCCGCCGCGGGCGAACGTCGAGACCGCCCGGGCGATGCTCGCCGCGACCTCCTCCTGGTAGCGGGGGGACGCGAGGCGCCGCTCCTCGTCCCGGTTCGAGATGAAGGCGGTCTCGACGAGCACCGCCGGCATGCGCGCGCCGAGGAGCACGTAGAAGAGCGCGCCCTTCACCCCGAGGTCCCGGACGTCGCCGACGCGCGCCCGCACGCCGGAGGCGATCTCGCGCTGGACGAGGCGGGCGAGGCCCTCCGAGGCGCCGGCGCTGGCCTTGGCGTCGAGATCGGTGAGGATGCGGACCGCCTCGCGCTCTCCGCCGAGGTCGAGACCGTTCTCGCGTGCGGCGAGCCGGGCGGCGTACCGGTCGTCGGCGACGTTGAGGAAGTAGGTCTCGACGCCGCTGCGGTTCCGGCGCGGGTGCGCGTTGGCGTGGATCGAGACGAAGAGATCGGCGCGCGCCGTGTTCGCGATCGCGGTCCGCTCCTCGAGCGCGAGGTAGCGATCGTCGTTTCGCGTGAGGACGACCTCGAAGCCGGCGGCCCGGAGGCGCTTCGCGAGCTTCCTCGCCATGGCGAGCGTCACGTCCTTCTCCCGGACGCGGCGCGGGCCGGTGGCTCCGGGATCGTGCCCTCCGTGGCCAGCGTCCACGACGATGCGGCGAACGGGTCCCTTCCCCTGCCCCTCCTCGTCCACGCTCGCGTCCGTGCCCGCGGCCGGGCCCGGGGTCGCGGTCGAGGTCGCGCTCGAGGTCGTGGTCGCGGTCGGGCTCGAGGTCGTGGTCGCGGTCGGGCTCGAGGTCGCGGTCGAGGCCGGCGCCGCCCGCGCCGCGCTCGCCCCCTCCGCCCGCGTCCCCACGTCGAGCACGAGCCGCGGCGGATCGTCGAGGGCGAATGCCTGCACCGCGTGCGCGCCCGGCAGCTCCAGCACCACCCTCACCGTGTCGGCGTCGTTCTGCGCCGCCCGCACACGGTCGACCTGGGCGCCCGGCACGGTCCGCGCCACGGCGGCCCCGTCGAGCGTGGCGGGGCGGAAGTCGAGCGCGATGCGGCGGGGCTTCTCCGGCGCGGCGGGAAGCTCGAGCTTCTGCCAGCCGACCCAGTGCGAGAGGTACACCGCGACGCGCGTGTACTCGTCGGAGGACCAGGTCCGCACCTCGGAGACGTGGGCGCGCCCCTCGCCGCCGTCGCTCCCGAGCGGCAGGGCCTGCGCGCCTGCGCCCTCGGTGAGGTCTGCCACGGCCGCCTCGAGCTGAGGATCGGCCGGGGCCTCCTCCTCCTCTCGCTCTCGCTCGGCCCGGGCGGCGGCGACGCGCCGGGAGCGCCCGCGCGGCTCCGGTCGGTCCTCGC